>NZ_CEEDMM010000043.1:0-88513 GCF_979255995.1 Agrococcus sp. AC640b | reverse complement strand
GGCCGATCGAGACCACCGCATCCACTGCACCGAGCGCGCTCGACACGTCGGTGGGGCTGTCGCAGGGCGCGGCGCTCGCCGCGGCGCTGCCGCAGCTGCCGTACGACTGCGGCCTCGGCACCGCAGCGCTGCTCGAGGCCGACGTCGCTGGCCCCCTCGTGCCCGTCGGAGGGTCGATCCCGGTCGGCAGGCTCGCCGTCGACGAGCACCGCCTCTCGTGGCACGCCGGATCCGAGGAGCGCGCGACGTGGTGGCGCGACCGGCTCGTGGCCGCCTACGCCGTGCTCGAGGCCGCCGAGGGCTGACGACGCGTCGTGCCGCAGACGCGATGCCCGGGGCGCTCGAGATCGGCGCCGGCATCCGCGCCGCGGATCACTCCAGGCCGGAGTAGGTGTGCAGGCCCTTGAAGTAGACGTTGACGATCGTGAAGTTGAACAGGATCGCCGCGAAGCCGATGAGCTGCAGCCACGCGGAGCGCGTGCCGCGCCAGCCGCGCGTCGCGCGGGCGTGGATGTAGCCGGCGTAGACGACCCAGATGACGAACGTCCACACCTCCTTCGTGTCCCAGCCCCAGTAGCGGCCCCACGCCGCCTCGGCCCAGACGGCGCCGGCGATGAGGGTGAACGTCCAGAAGATGAAGCCGACGACGCTCACACGGTACGAGAGGTCCTCGAGCGCGGAGGCGCCCGGCAGGCGGTCGACGAACGCGAGGCCCGAGGCGCGCGAGCGCAGCAGCTGCAGGATGCTCAGGCCCGAGCCGAGCGCGAAGAAGCCCGTGCCGAGCGCCGCCACGAACACGTGGATCACGAGCCAGTACGACTGCAGCGCAGGGGGCAGCGGCGTCGGAGACACGTAGAAGTTGACGGTCGCGACGCCGAGGAACAGCGTCGCGAGGCCCGTGATGTAGACGCCGAGGAAGCGCAGGTCGCGCCACAGCTGCGCGAACACGAAGATGCCGACGATGATGCCGATCGACGTGAGCGCGAACTCGTACATGTTCGCCCAGGGCACGCGCCCGGCGGCGAGGCCGCGCATGACGGCTCCCGCCACGTGCAGCAGCCAGCCGAGCACCGTGAGCGCGAAGCCGACGCGGGCGAGGCTGCGCCCGCCGGTCGCTGCCGACCCGCCAGCCTTCGCGGTGGATCCCGCCGTGGTCGCGCTCGCGCCGCCTGCGGCGACGAGCTCGCGCTCGCGGACCTCGGCGGGCTCGCGTCGGCGCACGACATCGAGCGCGAACACGATGAAGGCGATCGCGTACACGGCCATCGCCGAGTACACGGCGAGCAGGGAGTACGAGTCCCACGAGACGTCGGGCATGAGCCGATCCTACTTCCGCTGGTCGTCTGCGTCGGCGGCGGGGTCCGTCGAGGCTGACCCCGGGCGCTCCGGCGCAGCCGGTGGTGGGGCGTCGGCGGCCGACCCGGCGGGCTCGCCGCTGGGATCGTCGCCGCGCAGCCTGCGCGCCAGGTCGTCGACGGCGCCCTCGAGCCGCGGATCCTCGCCGCGTGCGAGACCTGCGAGCTCGAGCCCGGCATCCGTCGCCTTCACCCACAGGCGACGACGCGGGATGAGCAGGCTCGCGAGCAAGCCGGCGACGAGCGCGATCGCGCCGCCGAGCACCCATCCCTGCGTCACGTCGCGGTGCACGTCGATCACGGCGTAGCGGCGGATGCCGTCGAACGAGATCGTGCCGAGGCCGTCCGGCAGCTCGACGGTCTCGCCGGGGCCGATGAGCAGCGACGGCTCGTCGACGTCGCGGCCGGCGACCTGCGTCATCTCCTCCGTGTCGAGCTGGTACACCGACTGCGGGATGCCCGAGTCGAGACCCAGGTCGCCCGTGTACACCTGCAGCGTCAGCAGCGGGTTGAGCAGATCGGGGTAGTACGACGCGTACGCGCCGGTGTCGAGCTGCGCCGCCGACGGGTAGAAGAAGCCCTGGAAGCCGACCTGCTCGGCGAGGCCATCCGGCACCTTGATGACGCCGAGGCTCGACATCATCGGGTCCTCGCCCGCGAGGAACGGCACGATCTCGTGGAACACGACGGTGCCCTCGGCGTCGGTCACCGTCACCTCCGGCGCGTACCCGTTGGAGATGAGGTACAGGTCGGTGCCCTGCACCTGCAGCGGCTCGTTGACGCGGATCTGCCCAGGGTGCGTCTCGCCGTCCTCGGTGACCTGCACGAACGCGGTGAAGTCGAGCGGCTGCCCGATCGCGTCGGGGTTGATGCTCTCGTACACGACGTCGAGCTCGTCGAGGTGCACGCCGAACGCGGGCAGGTCGTCGGCCGTGACCCACTGCCCCAGGTTGAGCGTGTCGAGGCTCGCGCCCGCGAGCGAGAACCCCTCGCCCTCGACGACGAGCCGCTGGCTCTGGAATCCGAAGCCGCTGCCGGCGACGATCGCGAGGACGATGACGACGATCGAGCCGTGGAAGACGAGGTTGCCGGTCTCGCGCAGGTAGCCGCGCTCCGCCGACACCGAGTCTCCGTAGCGCTCGGTGCGGTAGCCGAGGCGCTTCAGCACGCCCTCGGCGCGATCGACGTCGGCGGCGGCGCCCGGCACGGTCTGGAAGCCGACGAGCCGCGACAGCCGCGCCGGCGTCTTCGGCGGCCTCGCCCGCATCGCAGCCCAGTGGTGGCGCATGCGCGGGATGACGCAGCCGACGAGCGACACGAGCAGCAGGATCGTGATGGCCGAGAACCAGGGGCTCGTGTACACGTCGTGCAGCTGCAGCGCGTCGTACAGCCAGATGAGGTCGGGGTTCGCCTCGCGCACCGCGATGACGCCGTTCGGGTCGCTCGACCGCTGCGGCACGAGGCTGCCAGGCACGGCGGCGAGGGCGAGCATGAGCAGCAGCACGATCGCCGTGCGCATGCTCGTCAGCTGCCGCCACGCGAACCGCAGCCAGCCGACGGGGCCCAGGCGCGGGCCGCCGCCCGCCGGCTCGCGCTGCGGGGCTGCGTCGACGTGGTCGGAGGGGCGCATCGGGTCGTGCCCGGCGTCGTCCCTGCGGACCTTCTCGGCGGCGGCACGCTCGGCGCGCTCCGCCTTCGAGGCGTCAGAGGATCGTGACGACATCGCCCACCCATCCCTGGAAGAAGTCGGACACCCGGATCCACACGCCGGAGAGCATGAGGATGCCGAGCAGGATCAGGATGCCGCCGCCGACGACGTTGACGGCGCGGATGTTGCGGCGCACCCACCCCACGGCCTTCGACGCCCAGCCGAACCCGAGCGTGATGACGAGGAACGGGATGCCGAGGCCCAGCGAGTAGACGAGGCCGAGCAGCGCCGCCTGCCACGCGGTGCCCGAGTCGAGGGCGAGCACGCTGATGGCCGCGAACGTGGGGCCGATGCACGGCGTCCACCCGACGGCGAAGACGATGCCCACCAGCGGCGCCGCCCACATGCCGCCCGCACGCACCTGCCGCGGCTTCCACACCTTCTGCAGCACCGTGAGCTGCCCGACGAACACGAGCCCCATGACCACGAGCACCCCGCCGAGCACGCGCATGAGCACGTCGCGGTAGCGCAGCAGGAACTCGGCCGACGCACCCACGACGAACGAGCCGAGCACGAACACCAGGGTGAAGCCCGCGACGAACAGTGCGACGCCCAGCAGCAGCCTTCGCCGCGAGTCCTTGCCGCCTGCGAGCGACGAGACGAGGCCGAGGTAGCCGGGCACGAGCGGCAGCACGCACGGCGATGCGAACGCGATGACGCCGGCGAGCAGCGCGATCGGCATCGCCAGCAGCAGCTGCCCGTTCAGGATCGGATCGGTCATCCGAGCTCGTCGTCGAGGATCGTCGCGAGGATGCTCGCGTCAGGCAGCGCACCCACGACGCGTGCGGCGATCGTGCCGTCGGCGGCGATGACGAGCGTCGTCGGCACCGCGGTCGGCGTGATGGTGCCCGCGTGCACGAACTCGTACTGCACGGTGCCGCTGTCGGCGTCGAGGATCGACTCGTAGGGGATGCCGAAGCGCTCGTCGAAGGCTTCGGCCTGCGCGGCGCCGTCGCGCACGTTGACGCCGATGAACGTGACGTCGTCGTCGTACTCGGTCGCGAGGTCGGCGAGCATGGGAGCCTCGACGCGGCACGGCGGGCATGCGGCGTACCAGAAGTTCACGACCATGACCTCGCCCGCGTGGTCGTCGGACGACCACTCCTCGCCGTTCGAGAGCGTGCCGCCGAAGCCGGGCGCCTGCTGGCGCTCGCTCGCGGGGAACTCCTGCACGGCGCCGCTGCCGGAGACGTAGCCGGTGTCGCCCTCGTTCGCGACGCCGTCGTCGGATGCGCAGCCGGAGAGCACGACGACCGCTGCGGCGGCGACGACGGCGACCGTGGTCGCGAGGTGGCGGGGCCTGCGCATCACACTGCTCCCAGGTCGATGGCGTCGATCGATGCGGCGGGGTCGTCGTAGCCGACCTCGACGAGGCGGTCGCCGACGCGCTCGAACGACGTGATGGACGACAGGGCGCACCGACGTCCGCGCGGGTCGTGCCACAGCCGCTGGCCCGCGAGATGCCGGTGCGTGATCCAGATGGGCGCCTGGTGGCTGACGAAGACGACGTCGCCGTCGTCGCCGGACTCGGCGAGCTCGTCGAGCGCATCGGTCATCGCCGCCGTGACGCGTGCGACGATCGCGCGGTACGGCTCGCCCCACGTCGGCAGGAACGGGTTCCACACGAGCCGCAGCATCCGAGGATCGCGCAGGGCGCGGATGCTCGCGAGCGTCTTGCCCTCGAACGCGTTGACCGGCTCGATGATGCGGTGCTCGGTGCGCAGCGCGACGCCAGCGCGCTGCACCCACGGCGCCGCCGACTGCTGGGCGCGCCCGAGGGGGCTGGCGTAGACGCGGGCGACGGGGCGGTCGACGCTCTCGGCGGCGATCGCCGCCATGCGGTGGCCGCGTTCGGTGAGGGGGTAGCCGGGGAGGCGTCCGTAGAGGATGCGCTCGGGGTTGTCGACCTCGCCGTGACGCACCAGATGCAGACGAGCGGGCATGGCCGCAATGGTACCGAGCGCGCCTATGCCTCCCGACCGCCCTCGGCCGGCCGCGGCGCGGCGGGCTCAGCCGCGCAGCGCGAGCGCCTCGCTGCGCCACCGCGCGTGCAGCGTCCACGGGTCGCGACCGCCTGCGACGACGTCGAGGTGCGCGGCGACCGCGTCGTCGAGGCGGAACCACTCGGTGCGGCCGATGCGCGAGGCCGACAGCTCGACGTGCCTGCGATGCTCGAGCTCGCGATCCCCGCGCTCGAGCGCCACGAGCTCCTGATGCCAGATGGCGCCGAGCCGCTGGCGCAGGTTCGCGGTCGTGCCGATCTTCACGCGGTCGTCGAAGCGCACGTAGTAGACGACGTCGACGCGCGGCATCGGCAGATCGCCGTCGGGCACGGCGCCGTGCACCCACTCGCACGTCGCGCACACCGTGCCGGCCTCGAGCCGCACGCCGATGCGCCCGCCGCAGACGAGGCACGGATGCGGCAGCACGTCCTCGCGCGGCGTCGAGTCCGCCGCGAGCGCCAGGTGGTGCGCGCACAGCGCGACGAGCGCCTGCGCCTCGGCCTGCGCACCGCATCCGGGCACGAGGCAGGCGGATCCAGGCATGCGGCGACGCTACGCGACACCGCCGACGCCGTGCACGAGGTGACGCTCAGCGCACCTCCGAGGGGAATGCTCCCTCGGCGGCCCGCTGAGCGTCACGTCGTGCCCGCTCTCGGACTCGGCAGTCGGACGCACGGCGCGATCGTCGCGAGCAACGCCGCGGGCTGACGCCGCGGGCTGACGCCGCGGGTCGACGCCGTCCATCGTTCGGCGGATGCAGGGTCGCGCGCATCCGTCGAGGCTGGGCGGATGACCGAGAACCGCGCCCCCCGCGCCGGCCGCGCCCTGCTCATGGCGTGCGGTGCGCTCGCCGCCGCGTCGCTCGCGACCGTGCTCATCGCGCTGCCGCAGGGCTCGCCGACGTCGTCCGATCCCGGCGCGCCCGTCGTGCCGTGGTGGGTCGTGCTGCTGCCCGCCGTCGTCGGCATCGCGCTGACGCTCGCACTGCCGCCATCCGCACCGGCGCAGCGTGCCGTCGTCGCGGGTCGCGCGCGGCACCGCGCGTCGACGTGGACGCTGCTCGCGCTCGCCGCCGCCTTCCCCGTCGTCGTCGGCACGCTGGGACTCGGCCGCGGCGAGTGGTACGTGCTCGCGAAGCTCGCGCTGCTCATCGTCGTCCCCGCCATCGTCGTCGGCCTCGTGCACGGCGTGCGCATCGATCGTGCACGCGGCTCGTGGCGGTGGTGGGCGCCTGCCATCGTCGTGGCCGCATGGACGCTGCTGTCGCAGGTGGCGCCGTGGAATCCGCCGCCGGACCTCGGCGGCATCGACCCCGCGACGCTCGTCGTCGCCGCGACCGCGACCGCCCTCACCGCAGGCATCGGCGAGGAGCTGCTGTACCGCCGATGGCTGCAGACCAGGCTCGAGGCGGGCCTCGGCGCCTGGCCCGGCATCGCGGTCGCATCGCTCGCCTTCGCGCTCATGCATCTGGGCTCGCACGGCACCGGCGAGCCGCTGCTCGACGTCGCCCGCGTCGTGGTGAGCCAAGGATCGTTCGGGCTGCTCATGGGCGTGCTGTGGTGGCGCTACCGCAACCTCGTCGCGATCGTCGCAGCGCACGTGATCGTCAACGGCTGGGGCGTCGCAGCGCACCTGCTGTCGTGAGCACCCGCAGGGTCACGCGAGGGTCTCGAGCGTGCGGATCGCGTCCTGCGCGCGGGCCAGGCGGTCGGCCTCCTGCTCGTCCCACCACCGCGGGCCGCGCTCGCCGAGCCCATGCTTGGCGAGGTCGACGCGGCGACGTGCTGCCGTGACCGCCTGCTCGTCGCCCGCGCGCTTCCCGGCGCGCACCGCCGACCGCGCCGAGCCGAGGTGCGAGCGCAACGCGATCTGCACGTCGTCGGGCAGCGACGGATCGGTGCGGCGCCAGCGTCGTCCGTCGATGACGAGCCAGCGCTCGGCGTCGGTCGCGTCGTCGTCGGGCATGAGGGGATGCTCGCGCGCGTACGACGCATGGCGCGAGGGGTGGACAGACGCCCGTCCGACGATGCGGGATGCGCGATCCGCGCACGCCCGTAGGCTGTACGGGTGACTGCACGCACCCTCATCGCCGACCTCTCCGCCCACGACGCCGGACCCGTCAAGGTCCAGGGATGGGTCGAGACGGTGCGCGATCAGAAGCGGGTGCAGTTCGTCATCCTGCGCGACGAGTCAGGCTCCGCGCAGCTCGTGAACCCCGTGAACGACGACACGGCCGACGCCGCGGCGACGATCTCGGCGCTCATGCACGGCTCGTTCGTGACGGTCGAGGGCGAGCTGAAGCACGACGAGCGCGTGAAGCTCGGCGGCCTCGAGGTCAAGGTCGCCTCGCTCGTCGTCGAGACGGCGGCGCTCGACTCCCCCATCGATGCCGACACCGGCATCGACAAGCGCCTCGACTGGCGCTTCCTCGACCTGCGCCGCCCCGAGGCGCAGCTGATCTTCCGCGTGCAGACGGCCATCGAGCACGCCTTCCGCCAGCGGTGGGTCGACGAGGGCTTCATCGAGATCCACACGCCGAAGCTCATGGCCTCGCCGTCGGAGTCGCGCGCCGAGCTGTTCGAGGTGCCGTACTTCGAGACGACCGCGTACCTCGCGCAGAGCCCGCAGCTGTTCAAGCAGATGGCCCAGTCGGCCGGCTTCGGCAAGATCTTCGAGATCGCCTCGGCCTTCCGCGCCGACCCGTCGTTCACCTCGCGGCACGCGACGGAGTTCACGTCGGTCGACGCCGAGCTGTCGTGGATCGACAGCCACGACGACGTCATCGCCCACCACGAGGCGCTGCTCGCCGATGCCCTGACCGCCGTGGTCGAGCGCTTCGGCGACGAGGTGCGAGAGGCGTTCGGCGTCGAGCTGCAGGTGCCGACGCTGCCGTTCCCGCGCATCACGCACGCCGAGGCGAAGCAGATCGTCGAGTCGCGCGGCCACACGATCGAGCGCGCCGACGGCGACCTCGACCCTGAGGCGGAGCGCCAGGTGAGCGCCCACGTCGCCGAGACGCTCGGGCACGACTTCGTGTTCGTCACCGACTACCCCGACACGGTGCGGCCGTTCTACCACATGCGCTCCGGCGACGGCGGGACCCGGTCGTACGACCTGCTCTACAAGGGCACCGAGATCGCGACGGGCGCGCAGCGCGAGCACCGCATCGAGGTGCTCGAGCGCCAGGCGCGCGACAAGGGCGTCGACCCGGCCGAGATCGAGGGCTACCTCGACTTCTTCCGCTACGGCACCCCGCCGCACGGTGGCTTCGGCATGGGCCTGGCGCGCGTCGTGATGCTCATGCTCGGTCTCCCGTCGATCCGCGAGACGACCTTCCTGTTCCGCGGGCCGACGCGCCTCGAGCCCTGACGCCGACCTTCGTTCGATCGGGGCTCCTCCACATGACGACGCCAGAGCAGCAGGATCGGTTCGAGGTCGCGGCCGGCGCGGTCGGCGGCCCCGAGCCGCAGCAGCACGCGGTGCCGGTGACGGGCGCGATGGCGTGGTGGATCGGCTTCGCCTACCTCGTGCCGGTGCCGATCGTGTCGCAGATCGTCGCGTGGGTCGCGGTCGTCGTCACGCACGTGCGGCTGCGCTCGCGCGGCGGCTTCGCGGCGGAGGTGTCGCGGCAGGCCGCGAACTGGCAGCTGACGTTCGCGACGATCGTCGTCGGCGGCGGCCTGCTGACGGTGCTGCCCGCCGTGCTCGTCACGATCCTCTCCGACGACCGCGAGGCCGTGGCGGCGATGACGGGCATCGGCATCTGGTTCCTGCTGCTCGTCGTGTCGGGCGTCGCGACGATCGTGCACATGATCCTCGGCGGCACGAAGGCCGGCCGCGGCGAGGTGCACCGGCCCTGGGGCGCGATCCGCTTCTTCAAGCCCGTCGCCTGAGCGGGGGCGCCTCCAGGCGTCTCAGCCGAGCGCGCGTCGGATGCGGTCGCGGAGCCGGTCGGCATCGACGCGCCACGATGCGTGCGGACGACCGTCGACGAGCACGACCGGCACGTCCTCGCTCCACCGCTCTGCGAGCGCCGCATCCTGCATCATGTCGAGCTCCACGAGCGTCACGGCTCCCGGGAACTCCGCGACCACGCCCGCGACGACGGGCCTCGCGACGTCGCACAGGTGGCAGCCGGGCTTCGCGACGAACGTGACCTCGAGCATCGCTCCAGCGTAGGCGGATGCGCTCCGGTGCCGTCGACGACGCCGTCACGGCGCCCGCACACGACGAAGCGCCCGGCACCCACGGGTGACGAGCGCTGTGTCGACGCGGTCGCTACTTGCGGTTGCGACGCTGGTGACGCGTCTTGCGCAGCAGCTTGCGGTGCTTCTTCTTGGCCATGCGCTTGCGGCGCTTCTTGACGACCGAACCCATTGCGGTCCCTCGCTTTCGTCGATGTCGTGACGTCTCTCGACCGCGGGGCCGCGGGAGAACACTGCCCACCAGCGTATCGCACGCGCAGACCCCCGATGCATCCGGTGGAGGCTGCCCGTCGCACGGCGACGCAGGAGAGGGATCAGTCCTTGCGGCGCAGGCGGTCGCGAGCCTGCTCGATCGCGCGCGACGCGCCCCCGCGACGCTCGTCGATGCGCGCCTGCAGCTCGTCGACCCACGTCTGCAGCTCGGAGGCCCGCTGCCGCGCCTCATGCGCGGCGTCCGCGACACGGCGCCCCAGCGACTCCCCGACGGGCGTGGGGTCGTCGAGCACGGCGTTCGCGCGGTCGATCGCCTGCTCGGCGGCCGTGCGCGCCTGCTCGGCAGCCGACTTGAACGAGACGTTCGCGCCCGCCCACGCCGCGAAGGCGGCGGCACCGAGCCCGCCCTCGTGCCCCTGGTCGTCGCCGGCGAAGACGAACGGCATGAGCCAGTCGTCGACCTCGTCGAGCGGCGCGGGATCGATGCGGTAGAAGCGGTGCTGGCCCTCCTCGCGCACGTCGACGAGCCCCACGTCGCGCAGCGTCTTGAGATGCTTCGACACCGTCGGCTGCGCCACCCCGAGCGCCTCGACGATCTCGCTCACGCTCGCCTCGCCCGTCGTCGATCGGCGATCGAGCAGCACGCCGAGGATCTCGCGCCTCGTGGCATCGGCGATCACGCTGAAGATGTCGGCCATGGCGACATATTGCCAGCGCGGCATGCGTCACGTCCAACGCGCGACGAGCGAAGGCGCGCGTTCGGGGTGCGGCGACCCGATGCGACGGCCAGGTGCGACGGCCTGCACCGCACCATCACCAGGCAGGTCTACGCTCGGGTGCGCACCGCCCGGTGCACGACTCACGAGGAGCGGCATGTCGCAGCCGGCAGCGAGGCGGGACGCGGACCCGCTGCTGACGCGTGCCCGTGATCGCGTCGAGGCGTTCGCGAGCCAGTACCCCGCGCGCTTCGCGATCGTCGTGTTCGCGATGATCAACATCGTCTGGACGCTGCTGTTCATGACGCCGCTCGCGACGCGCGACGACGAGCCGCCCGCATCGTTCGTCGACGCCCTCTTCACCGCCGTGAGCGTCATCTGCGTCACCGGGCTCACGACCGTCGACATGGCGACCCATTGGAGCCCGTTCGGCAACGCGCTCGTGCTCGTCGGCGTGCAGGTCGGCGGCATCGGCGTCCTCACGCTCGCGTCGCTCCTCGGCCTCACGGTCGCACGCAGGCTCGGCCTCAAGCAGCGGCTCATGGCCGCGGGCGACACGAATCCGTCGCGCGTGCGCAAGGGCGTCGTGAAGGAGGGGCAGGCCATCCGACTCGGCGACGTGGGCGGGCTGCTGCGCATCATCGCCCTGTCGGTGCTGTCGATCGAGGCCGTGCTCATCGCGCTGCTCTTCCCGCGCATCCTCCTCACGGGCGCTCCCCCGCTCGAGGCGCTCTACGAGTCGGTCTACTGGGCGTTCATGGCATTCACGAACTCCGGGTTCGTGCCGACCGTCGATGGCTTCGAGCCCTACGCGACCGACCCGTGGTTCCTGGGCGTCATCATGCTCGGCGTGTTCGTCGGCGCCCTCGGCTTCCCCGTCTACTTCGTCCTGCTGCGCAACCTCGGCCACCCGCGGCATTGGAACCTGCACGTCAAGCTCACGCTCGTCGGCTCGGTGGCGCTGCTCGTGCTCGGCGGCCTCGCCTACCTCCTGCTCGAGTGGGGCAACGCGGCGACCTGGGGCGACGACGACATCGGGCAGCAGCTGCTGCAGGCGTTCTTCATGTCGACGATGTCGCGCTCCGGCGGCTTCGCGGTGTTCGACCTCGGGCAGATGAACCAGTCGAGCCTGCTCGTGACCGACATGCTCATGTTCGTCGGCGGCGGCTCCGCATCGACGGCGGGTGGCATCAAGGTCACGACGATCATGATCCTGTTCCTGGCAGCGGTCGCCGAGGCCCGCGGACGCCAGTCGATGGAGGCCTTCGGCAGGCGCATCCCCTCCGACGTGCTGCGCCTGGCCGTCTCGGTCGTGCTGTGGGGCGCGACGATCGTCGCCGTCTCGACGATCGCGCTGCTGTCGATCACGGGCGAGCCGCTCGCATACGTGCTCTTCGACGTCATCAGCGCCTTCGCGACGTGCGGCCTCTCGACGGGGTTCACGCACGGCGACCTGCCGTGGGCGGCGAAGGCCGTGCTCGCCGCGACCATGTTCGTCGGCCGCATCGGTAGTGTGACGCTCGCCGCGGCGTTGGCGGCGAGCCAGTCGACGCAGCTGTTCACCCGCCCCGAGGAGAGGCCGATCGTTGGTTGAGCGCATCCCGCACGATGCCCCCGTGCTCGTCATCGGCCTCGGCCGCTTCGGCGCCGCCACCGCAGGGCAGCTCGCACGCCTCGACCGCGAGGTGCTCGCGATCGACGACGACATCTCGCTCGTGCAGAAGTGGTCCGAGCGCCTCACGCACACCGTGCAGGCCGACGCACGCTCGATCGACGCGCTGCGCCAGGTGGGTGCGCAGGAGTTCGCGATCGCCGTCGTCGCCGTCGGCTCGTCGATCGAGGCGTCGGTGCTCATCACCGCCAACCTCGTCGATCTGAAGATCCCGCAGATCTGGGCGAAGGCCATCAGCCAGTCGCACGGCAAGATCCTGTCCCGCATCGGCGCGAACCACATCGTCTACCCCGAGGCGGAGGCCGGCGAGCGCGTCGCGCACCTCGTCTCCGGCCGCATGCTCGACTACATCCAGTTCGACGACGACTTCGCGATCGTGAAGATGTACCCGCCGAAGCATCTGCGCGACGTGCCGTTGGCCCAGTCGCGCATCCGCTCGAAGTACAACCTGACCGTCGTGGGCGTGAAGAGCCCGGGAGGCGCGTTCACGTACGCGACGCCCGAGACGGTCGTGTCGGCGCACGATCTCGTCATCATCTCCGGTAACCAGGCCGACATCGAGCGCTTCGCGTCGCTCGGGGCGTGATGGCCGCGCGGCGCTGCCCGTGCTCGACGGGCCTGCCCTACGCGGAGTGCTGCGAGCCCGTGCACGACGGCGCGCGCCTCGCCCCGACGGCGGAGGCGCTCATGCGCTCGCGGTACTCGGCGTTCGCGCTGCGCCGCCCCGACTGGCTGCGCCGGTCGTGGCATCCCTCGACGCGGCCTGCATCGATCGAATCGGGCGACGAGCGATGGATCGGCCTCGAGATCGAGGCGACCGATGCGGGAGGCCCCTTCGACCGGGCAGGCACGGTCACGTTCCGCGCGTCGTACGTCGAGGACGGCGAGCGCTTCGTGGTGCACGAGCGCTCTCGCTTCGTGCGCGACGACGCGTGGCGGTACGTCGACGGCGACCAGCTGGCCTGAGGGGATCCCGCGGCCGCGGCGAACGGCGTCAGGACGCGGCGATCTCCGCAGCGCGTGCGGCTGCGGCAGCCGCCGCACGGTCGAAGAGCGCCCCGAGGTCGGCCTCCTGCAGCACGCCGATCGCCTGCTCCGTCGTGCCCTTCGGGCTCGTCACCCGGCGGCGCAGCTCGGCGGGTTCGATGCCCGGCTCTCGCTGCGCGGCGTCGGCGAGCAGCGCGCTCGCACCCGCGAACGTCTCCTGCACCATCGTCGCCGCCTGCTGCGGCGTGAAGCCCAGCCGCTCGGCGGCACCCGTGAGGGCCTCCATGAGCAGGAACACGTACGCGGGGCCCGACCCGGAGATCGTCGAGACCGCGTCGATCTGCGACTCGTCGACGACGAGCACCTCGCCGACGACCTCGAACACGCGCGCCGCGAGCGCCACCTGCGCCTCCGTCGCGCGCGCGCCGCCCGCGACGCCCGTCACGCCGCGACCCACGTGCGTCGGCGTGTTCGGCATCGCCCGCGCGACCGCCACCGTGTCCGGCAGCAGCGCCTCCATGGCCGCGCACGTCGTGCCGACGGCGAGCGACACGACGACCGTGCCCGGCCGCAGCGACGGCGCGATCTCGGCGAGCAGATCGGCGATCATGTACGGCTTGACGCCCAGCACGACGACCTCGGCCGACGCGGCGGCATCGACGTTGCCGCGGGGCTCGTCCTCCAACGCGATCGAGCGCACGCCATCGGCAGCCGCAGCCTGCGCCTTCGCTCGCGACCGATTCGTGGCCGTCAGCGACGCCGCAGACCCGTCCGCCGCGAGCCCCGCGAGGATCGCACCCCCCATCGAGCCTGCTCCGAGGATGGCGATGGACGGCAGCGAGGAGGTCATGCCGCCAAGCGTAGACTCGCGGCCGTGAGCGAATCCCATGGCACGAAGGCGGTGATCGCCGCGTTCCTCGCCAACACGGGGATCGGCATCACGAAGCTCGTCGCGTGGCTCCTGTCGGGGTCCGCGTCGATGCTCGCGGAGGCGATCCACTCGTTCGCCGACTCCGTGAACCAGCTGCTCCTGCTGCTCGGCGGCCGACTCGCGAAGCGCAAGGCCGACCAGGAGCACCCGTTCGGCTACGGCCGCGAACGCTACGTGTGGGCGTTCGTCGTGGCCCTCATCCTCTTCTCCGTCGGCGGGCTCTTCTCGATCCTCGAGGGCATCGACAAGCTGCGGGAGCCGCACGAGCTCGAGAACGCGTGGATCCCGCTGCTCGTGCTGGGCATCGCGATCGTGCTCGAGTCGTTCAGCCTCCGCACCGCGGTGAAGGAGTCGAACCTCGTGCGCGGCAAGGCTGGCTGGTGGGCGTTCATCCGCACCTCGCGATCGCCGGAGCTGCCGGTGATCCTGCTCGAGGACGTCGCCGCCCTCACGGGCCTCGTGTTCGCGTTCACCGCGGTGAGCCTCTCCGTCGTGACGGGCGACCCGACGTTCGACGCCATCGGCACCCTCGCGATCGGCGTCCTGCTCATCGTCGTCGCGATCATCCTCGCGATCGAGATGAAGTCGCTGCTCATCGGCGAGGGCGCGACGCCCGACGACCACCGGCGCATCCTCGCCGCCATCAACGACTCGGACGACGTCGAGGCCGTCATCCACATGAAGACGCTCTACCTCGGTCCCGACGAGCTCATGGTCGCCGCGAAGGTCGCGTTCCCGCCGACGTCGAACGTCGAGGACGTCGCACGATCGATCGACGCGCTCGAACGCCATGTGCGCGAGGTGGTGCCCGTCGCGCGCGTCATCTACATCGAGCCCGACATCTACGTCGCGAAGCCAGACATCGCACCGTCGACCGACCACATCGTCATCCAGAGCGGCAACTAGGAGCGCGAGATGGAGATCGTCTACAGCCTGCTCGTCGCCACGCACCTCATCGGCGTCTCGCTGCTCGTCGGCACGTTCCTGGTGCAGCTGCGTGCGAGGCTCGGGTTCCGCTTCTCGCTCATGCTGCTGGGCGCGAGCATCCAGCTCGTGAGCGGCGTCGCCCTCTACGGGCTGCAGATCGCCTTCGACGAGCCGAACCACATGAAGCTCGGCATCAAGACGCTCATCGCCGTCGCGGTGTTCGTCGCGGCGCTCGTCGGCTTCCTGCGGCAGCGCGGCCTGCAGTCGCAGCGTGCCGGCCTCGTCGCGACCGCCGACGGCGGCATCGCGCAGGTCGCGGGCGGCCAGGGCGTCGTGGGGGTCGTCGACGACTCGCGGCTGAAGCCGCTCTTCCACGTCGCGGGCGGGCTCGCGTTCGTGAACCTGCTCGTCGCGACGCTGTGGCGCTGACGGACCGCACGGGCTGAGGGCTGACGATGGAGTGGCTGCCGTGGGTCGTGCTCGTCGTGGGCATCGTCGTCATCGTGGCGCTCGTGCCGCGGCTGCACCGCCGCGAGCGCGAGCGGCAGCGGGTGCGCGGCACCATCCCCGCCGGCTTCGGCGTGGTCGACGAGGTGTGGCGGCCCACCGAGCACGCAGCACGCCTCGAGCGGGAGCAGCGCGAGGAGGCTGGCGAGGAGTCGCAGATCCCCGGCGAGCCGGACTGGCCGCATCGCGCCGACGACCTGGACCGCCAGGGCGACGCCGGTGACGCGGACGGGGCAGGCGAGGCGGACGGCGCCGACGGGCGCGCCCGCTAGGGCTGCTGCGTCTGGCGCCTGCGCTCGTCGAAGAACCCCACGAGCAGGCTCGCGCACTCCGCCTCGAGCACGCCTGCCACGACCTCGGCCCGCTGCGGCAGCCTGCGCTCGCGCAGCACGTCGAGCACGCTGCCGGCAGCGCCCGCCTTCTCGTCCCACGCCCCGAAGACGACGCGCGGGATGCGAGCGGCGAGGATCGCACCCGCGCACATCGGGCACGGCTCGAGCGTGACGACGAGCGTGCAGTCGTCGAGGTGCCAGTCGCCGCGCGCAGCCGCGGCGGCGCGGATCGCGACGACCTCGGCGTGCGCGGTGGGGTCGTCGTGCAGCTCGCGCTCGTTGCGGCCCGTCGCGAGCGCCGCGCCATCCGGCCCCACGAGCACGGCGCCGACGGGCACGTCGGCCCGGCCACCCGCATCGACAGCGGCCGCGGCTCGCGCCTCGGCGATCGCGAGACGCATCCACGCCTCGTGCTCTGCTGCATGACGCACGCGGACTCCTGCGGTCGCGGCCCCGGGAGGGCGCTCGGATCGGTAGCCTGAGCCTATGCGAGTGCACGTGGCAGACCATCCGCTCATCACGCACAAGCTCACGGTGCTGCGCGACCGCGAGACGCCGTCGCCCACGTTCCGCGCCCTCACGAACGAGCTCATGACGCTGCTCGCATACGAGGCGACCCGCAACGTCCGCGTGGTCGACAAGCGCATCGAGACGCCCGTCACCTCGACGGTCGGCGTGGCGATCGCCGAGCCGCGCCCGCTCGTCGTGCCCATCCTGCGCGCGGGCCTCGGCATGCTCGACGGCCTCATGCAGCTGCTGCCGACGGCGGAGGTCGGCTTCCTGGGCATGGCTCGCAATGAGGAGACGCTGCAGCCGTACACGTACGCGGAGCGCCTCCCCGACGACCTGTCGGATCGGCAGTGCTTCGTGCTCGACCCGATGCTCGCGACCGGCGGCTCGCTCGCCGCGGCGATCCAGTTCCTCTTCGACCGCGGTGCCGTCGACGTCACGGCCATCTGCATCCTCGGCGCTCCCGAGGGCATCGCGAAGGTCGAGCGCGAGGTCGCCGGCCACGACGTGACGCTCGTGCTGGGTGCGCTCGACGAGCGCCTGAACGAGCAGGGCTACATCGTGCCGGGGCTCGGCGACGCAGGGGACCGCCTGTACGGCACGGTCGACTGACCCGCCCGGCGTCGTCCGTTCCGAGGTGCGGGGGCGGCGGTGCGGGGGGGGGGGCACGGTGCTGGTGCAACGGCACCTGAACGCAGCACGCGCACCTCGCAACCGTCGACGACGTCACACTTCGTCATGGTTGGGGCACGCGCGTGTTGACGGATTCGCGCGTGTGATGCAAGGATCGTGCGCATGACGACGACCCCCTTCCTCTCGACCACTCGTGTGGCCCGAGGAGATGCCGGCATGATGATGCCGGCCGTCGCCATGTGTCGAATGTGTGCGTGAGGCTCGTACCGCCCCGCACCATCGCCCGTCCGTCGCAGCGCTGAGCTGACGTCGGCGCAGAGCGCTCACGACGAGCCGCTCCCCGAGCATCCTCGGGTCTGCAGCACCACGACACCCTCGCGTGCGAGACCGACCACGGTCGCACGCCCAGCCGGAAGGCACCGCGATGTCCATCGCCATCACCCACATCCAGTCCAAGCAGTCCACCATCGCCACCGACGGCAACCTCGCCCTCGCACCCCGGCCGGCTGAGGCGCCTGCCCGCCACTCCCCCGTGCGAGCGGTGCCCGCAGGCACCGAGGCGCGCGGCTTCGTGCTCTACGTCGGCCTCGGCGAGGACGCCTCGGACGCCGACGGCATCGAGCTCGCCGAGCTCGTCTCCGAGCTCAAGCGCCTCACGGCACGCCTGAGCCCCTCCGCCCAGACGCACGCGGCCGTCGCGCTCGCCCCTGCCGGAGCCGGTGGTCGCGACGTCGACGTCGTGCGTCGCGCCCTGCAGGATCCCTCGCTGCGCAAGGCGGAGACGCCCGTCGAGGAGCCCGCGCTCGACGTGACGATCGACCTGTCGCGCAAGCGCGTCGCGATCGGCGACGACATCGCACCCCTCACCTACAAGGAGTTCGAGCTGCTGCAGTTCATCGTGCTCCGCGAGGGTCGCACGGTGGAGCGCACCGAGATCATCGACGCGCTGTGGCCCGACGGCGACGACGAGGCGCGCCCCAACGAGCGCACGATCGACGTGCACGTGCGTCGTCTGCGCGCGAAGCTCGGCGACTGGGCCGACATCGTGCGCACGGTGCGCGGCGCCGGGTACCGCTTCGACCGCCACGCCGACGTGACGGTGCTCGCACCGCACGCCGCCTCGCCCGACCGCTTCTAGCCGGCAGGCGGGGCGGCATCCGCCCCGCGCACCCAGCGTCGGCCGCGCCCACGCCGAGCCACTCCCTTGGACTCGACCGTTGCGGCGCGGACGCAGGAGGTGATGCAGTGGATGCGATGAGCACCACGAGCGCACCCGTCCACGCCGCTGCGAGCATCCGATGACCCCCGACGCGCGATTCACGTCGCTCGTCGGCGTCGAGCATCCGATCGTGCTGGGCGCCTTCGGCGGCATGTCGTCGGTCGCGCTGACGGCGGCGGTGTCGAACGGCGGTGGGCTCGGATCGTTCGGGCTCTACGGCTACGACGCCGCACGCATCGCCGCGACGGCACGCGAGCTGCGGGCGGCGACCGATCGTCCCTTCGCGCTGAACGTCTGGCTTCCCATCCCCGGCGAGGTCGAGCCTTCGCCCACCGACGCCGAGCTCGCCGCGCACGTGCACGCCCTCTCGCCCTACTTCGCGAAGCTCGGCGTGCAGCCGCCCGAGCGACCGGCGCGCTTCGTGCCGAGCGTCGACGAGCAGTTGGGTGCGGTGCTCGAGGCTCGTCCCGCCGCCCTGAGCGTCGTCTTCGGCATCCCGAGCGCCGCGCTGCTGGCCCAGGCGCATGCAGCGGGCATCGCCGTGATCGCCACGGCGACGAGCGTCGAGGAGGCCGTGGCGCTCGAGTCGGCGGGCGTCGACGCGATCGTCGCGAGCGGCTCGGAGGCCGGCGGGCACCGCGTGTCGTTCCTGCGTGCCGCCGAGGACTCGCTCGTGGGGCTCATGGCGCTGCTGCCGCAGGTCGTCGACGCCGTCGACGTGCCGGTGGTCGCCGCGGGCGGCATCGCCGATGCGCGCGGCGTGCGCGCCGCCTCCGCGCTCGGCGCCGCCGCCGTGCAGGTCGGCACCGCGTTCCTCGCCGCGCGCGAGTCGGCAGCCCCCGACTCGTACCGGGCGGCGATCCTCGGCGCAGGTGCGACGGACACGGTGCTCACGAGAGGGCCGAGCGGTCGCCTCGCACGCGGCATCGCGAATCGGCTCACACGCGAGCTGACGGCGCCTGCCCCGTTCCCCATCCAGAACTGGCTCACGGGCCGGTTCCGCTCGGCGGCCGCGGAGCAGGACGTCGCGGGCCTCATGTCGCTGTGGGCGGGGCAGTCCGCGGGCCTCGCACGCGGCGGCAGCGCCGCAGACGTCCTCACCGAGCTGCTGCGCGGCGTCGAGCGCTGACGACGCGCCGCGCGCGATCCGTCGGCTCGGGTCCACAGCAGAATCACAGCCCGCTGATGCCCCGCTCGTTACCGATCCGTTATAGCGTGGGCGACACGTTGATGGTTGTGCTGTGGCCATCAGCGGAGGGTGTGATCCGAGATCCACTCTGGTGCAAGGGACTGGGGCCGGTCGAGTGAACTCGACCGGCCCTTGGCACGTCCGCAGCACCCAGACTCGACCGGTTGGCAAGCCCGCGCCCGTGTCGCACGTGTGGGATTGGATGGGTGGATGCCCGACGCCCTCGACGCCTTCGGCCCCGCGACCGCCGCGTGGTTCCGTGGCGCGTTCGCGGCGCCGACGCCAGCACAGGAGGGCGCGTGGGCTGCGAGCCGCGATCGGGGCAGCGCGCTCGTGATCGCGCCGACGGGCTCCGGCAAGACGCTCGCGGCGTTCCTCACCGCCATCGACCGCCTCGCTCGCGAGCCCAAGCCCGACGACCCGCTGCGTCGCACGCGCGTGCTCTACCTGTCGCCGCTCAAGGCGCTGGGCGTCGACGTCGAGCGCAACCTGCGCAGCCCGCTCGTCGGCATCGCTCGCACGGCGGTGGAGCAGGGGCTCGCCCCGCCCGACATCACCGTCGGGGTGCGCTCGGGCGACACCCCGCAGGCCGAGCGGCGGCAGCTGCTGAAGACGCCGCCCGACATCCTCATCACGACGCCCGAGTCGCTCTTCCTCATGCTCACGAGCGCCGCACGCGAGACGCTCGCGGGGGTCGAGACGATCATCGTCGACGAGATCCACGCCGTCGCCTCCACGAAGCGCGGCGCGCACCTGGCCGTGTCGCTCGAGCGGCTCGACGCCATGCTCGAACGGCCGGCGCAGCGCATCGGGCTCTCCGCCACCGTGCGACCGCCAGAGGCCGTCGCACGGTTCCTCGGCGGCCCGCATCCCGTGACGATCGTCGCCCCCGAGTCGCGCGGCCGCGTCGAGCTGCAGGTCGTCGTGCCGGTCGACGACATGAGCGACCTCGGCTCCGCGCCTCCGCGCGAGGGCGCCGCCAGCACGGCCACGGCCGACCAGACCGACGTGCAGCAGCGGTCGATCTGGCCGCACGTCGAGGAGGCGATCGTCGACCGGGTCGTCGAGCAGCGCTCCACCATCGTCTTCACGAACTCTCGGCGCCTCGCCGAGCGGCTCACGTCGCGGCTCAACGAGATCTGGGTCGAACGGCAGGCGGAGGCCGCGCTCGACGCGGGCGATGCCGCGCCCACCCCGCCGGCCGACCGCATCCCCGCCCAGATGATGGGCCAGTCGGGGCAGACCTCCGGCGCCGAGCCCGTGCTCGCGCGTGCCCACCACGGCTCGGTGTCGAAGGAGCAGCGCGCGCAGATCGAGGACGACCTCAAGCGCGGCACGCTGCGCTGCGTCGTCGCGACGTCGTCGCTCGAGCTCGGCATCGACATGGGCGCCGTCGACCTCGTGATCCAGGTCGAGTCGCCCCCGTCGGTCGCATCGGGCCTGCAGCGCGTCGGCCGCGCAGGCCACCAGGTGGGCGAGGTGTCGCGCGGCGTGCTCTTCCCCAAGCATCGCGCCGACCTCGTGCACGCCACCGTCACGACCGAGCGCATGCGCGAGGGGTCGATCGAGCGCATCGCCGTGCCGCAGAACCCGCTCGACATCCTCGCGCAGCAGACCGTGGCGCACACGGCGCTCGGTCCCGTCGACGTCGACGACTGGTTCGAGATCGTGCGGCGCAGCGCACCGTTCGCGTCGCTGCCGCGCAGCGCGTACGAGGCCACGCTCGACCTGGTCTCCGGCCTCTACCCCTCCGACGAGTTCGCCGAGCTGCGCCCCCGCGTCGTGTGGGATCGCATCTCGGGCACGCTCACCGGACGCCCGGGCGCGCAACGCCTCGCCGTGACGAGCGGTGGCACCATCCCCGACCGCGGCATGTTCGGCGTGTTCCTCGCAGGGGCCGAGCGCGGGGGGCGCGTGGGCGAGCTCGACGAGGAGATGGTCTACGAGTCGCGCGTCGGCGACGTCTTCGCGCTGGGGGCGACGAGCTGGCGCATCGAGGACATCACGCACGACCGCGTCGTCGTGACGCCCGCGTTCGGACAGCCGGGTCGCGTGCCGTTCTGGACGGGCGACGCCATGGGCCGCTCCGCCGAGCTCGGCGCGGCGATCGGCGCGTTCCTGCGCGAGGCGGGCGCGTGGACTGCGGAGGCCGCGTCGGCGAGGCTCGCCGCGGCCGGGCTCGACGCGCGGGCTGCGCAGAACCTCACGGCGTTCCTCGCCGAGCAGCGCGCCGCCACCGGCCAGCTGCCGAGCGACCGCACCCTCATCGTCGAGCGCTTCCGCGACGAGCTCGGCGACTGGCGCGTCGTGCTGCACTCCCCCTACGGCAACCGCGTGCACCAGCCGTGGGCGCTCGCGATCACGGCACGCATCCGCGAGCGGCACGGATTCGACGGCGGCGCGATGGCCTCCGACGACGGCATCGTCGTGCGCCTGCCCGACACCGACGCCGATCCGCCGGGAGCCGAGCTGTTCGTCTTCGACCCCGACGAGCTCGAGGCCATCATCACCGAGCGCGTCGGCGACTCGGCGCTGTTCGCGTCGCGATTCCGCGAGTGCGCGGCCCGCGCGCTGCTGCTGCCGCGTCGCAACCCTGGCCGCCGCTCGCCGCTGTGGCAGCAGCGGCAGCGCGGCGCGCAGCTGCTCGAGGTCGCCAGGCGCTACCCGTCGTTCCCGATCGTGCTCGAGACGGTGCGCGAGGTGCTGCAGGACGTCTACGACGTGCCCGCGCTGCGCGAGGTCGCGTCGTCGATCGCCAGCCGCGGCATCCGCATCCTCGAGGTCGAGACCGCCGACGCGTCGCCCTTCGCGCGCTCGCTGCTGTTCGGCTACGTCGCGTCGTTCCTCTACGAGGGCGACGCACCGCTCGCCGAGCGCCGCGCCGCGGCGCTGTCGCTCGACACGACCATGCTCGCCGAGCTGCTGGGGCGGGCCGAGCTGCGCGAGCTGCTCGACCCCGACGTCATCGCGACGACCGAGGCGCAGCTGCAGCGGCTCGACCCCGAGCGCAGGCTCAAGGGTGCCGAGGGCGCCGTCGACCTGCTGCGCCTGCTCGGACCCATGGACGTCGACGACCTGCGTGCACGGCTGGATCCCGCCTCCATCGCCGACGTCGACCTCGACGCCGTGCTCGAGGGGCTGCGTCGCGAGCAGCGCATCATGCAGGTCACGATCGGCGGCGCACCTCGATGGGCGGTCGTCGAGGACGCCGCGCGCCTGCGCGATGCGCTCGGCGTGCCCCTGCCCGTCGGGCTGCCGGAGGCGTACCTCGCGCCCGTCGACGACGCCGTCGGCGACCTCGTCAGCAGGTACGCACGCACCCACGGCCCATTCCAGCCCGGCGACGCCGCGACATCCCTCGGCCTCGGGGTCGCCGTCGTGCACGATGCGCTGCGGCGCCTCGCAGGCACGCGGCGCGTGCTCGAGGGCGAGTTCCGGCCCGGCTCCATCGGCGTCGACTGGTGCGACGCCGAGGTGCTCACGCGGCTGCGATCGCGGTCGCTCGCGGCGCTGCGCCGCGAGGTCGAGCCCGTCGACCCCGAGCAGCTCGCGAGGTTCCTGCCGGTGTGGCAGCACGCCGATCGCTCGCTGCGCGGCGTCGACGGCGTGCTGCAGGTCGTCGAGCAGCTCGCCGGGGTCGCCGTGCCTGCGAGCGCGTGGGAGTCGCTCGTGCTGCCCAGCCGCGTGCGCGACTACCAGCCGTCGATGCTCGACGAGCTCACGAGCACCGGCGAGGTGCTGTGGAGCGGCGACGGCACGATCGCGGGCAGCGACGGCTGGGTGCGCCTGCACCTCGCCGACACGGCGCACCTCACGATCGACGCGCCCGCGGAGGCGCCCGACGTGGCGGGGGCCGCGGTGCTCGAGGCGCTCGGCGACGGCGGCGGCTGGTTCTTCCGCCAGCTGCAGCAGCGCCTCGACGTGCCCGACGCCGAGCTCACCGCGACGCTGTGGCAGCTCGTCTGGGGCGGCCACGTCACGAACGACACCCTCGCCGCGCTGCGCGTGCGCACCGGCGGCGCGTCGAGGCGACCGCGGCAGCCGACGCGCACGCGCGCGTACCGGGGCAGGATGCGGCCGCGCGGCACGACGCAGACCGCCGCACCCGAGGTCGGCGGCCGGTGGTCGTTGACGCCGGCGCCGGAGGCGGATGCCACGGTGCGGCGACTCGCGGCCGCCGAGCAGCTGCTCGAGCGTCACGGCATCGTCACGCGCGGCGCCGTGCAGTCCGAGCAGGTGCCGGGCGGGTTCGCAGCCGCGTACCGCGTGCTCACGCAGCTCGAGGAGGCTGGGCAGACGCGGCGCGGCTACTTCGTGGCCGGGCTCGGCGCCGCGCAGTTCGCGACGCCAGCGACCGTCGACCGGCTGCGCGCGTTCGGCGTCGACCCCGACCAGGCTCCCCCGCTCGTCGCGCGCACGTTCGCCGCGACCGACCCCGCGAACCCCTACGGTGCGGCCCTGCCGTGGCCGCAGCGCGACGAGGGGCATCGGCCAGGACGCAAGGCAGGGGCGCTCGTGACGCTCGTCGACGGAGCGCTGACGCTGTTCGTCGAGCGCGGCGGCCGCACGCTGCTCACCTTCGACGAGGAGCCAGCGCGCCTCGCCGCGGCAGCCGCATCCCTCGCGGCCGTCGCGCCTCCGCTCGGCCGCATCGCCGTGCACCGCGTCGACGGCGCCGACGTGCTGGGCTCGACGCTCGACCCCGTGCTGCGCGAGGCGGGCTTCGCGCAGACACCGAAGGGGCTGCGGCTCGGATGACGCCGACGATCACCAGGATGCGCGATGCCTGAGGGCGACACCGTCTGGCGCACGGCGCACTCGCTGCACGACGCCCTCGCCGGCCAGGTGCTCACCGGCTTCGACCTGCGCGTGCCGCAGCATGCCACCGCCGATCTCGCAGGAGGCACGGTGCGCGAGGTCGTCGCACGCGGCAAGCACATCCTGCATCGCATCGTCGACCAGGACGCCGCGGAGTGGACGCTGCACACGCACCTGAAGATGGACGGCTCGTGGCACCGGTACCGGCAGGGCACGCGGTGGCAGCGCCCCGCGTACACGGCGCGCGCCGTGCTCGACACCCAGCAGTGGCAGACCGTGGGATTCCTGCTGGGCGTGGTGGATCTCGTGCCAACGGCCGACGAGTCCACGGTCGTCGGCCACCTCGGCCCCGATCTGCTCGGCGCCGACTGGGATGCGCAGGTCGCCGCGACGAACCTCGCGAGCGACCCGGCCCGCGAGATCGGCGTCGCCCTGCTCGACCAGCGCAACCTCGCAGGGCTCGGCACCATCTACCGCGCGGAGCTGTGCTTCCTGCGTGGCGTGTCGCCGTGGCGACCGGTCGCCGACGTCGACGACCTGCCCGGCATGGTCGCGCTCGCCCGCCGCATCATCGCGGCGAACCGCGACCGGGTCGAGCGCACCTTCACGGGCTCGATGCGCCGCGACCGGTACTGGGTGTACGGCCGCGAGCACGAGCCGTGCCGCCGCTGCGGCACCCGCATCGAACGCGGGCACCTCGGACCGCCGACGATGGAACGCGTCGCCTACCGCTGCCCCGTCTGCCAGCCGTAGCGCGCGGCCACGCGCGTCAGGGCGTCGCCGCTGCGGGAGCGCCGCCCACGCCGCCGCGCATCCTGCGGACCGCGAGGACGACGAGCGGGACCGCGAGCACCCACGCCACCGCCGCGGCGTACGGCAGCAGCTGCGCGAGCAGGGCCGCTGCGCTCGCACCGACCACGACGCCCGCGACCGTGCGGACGACCCCACCGCCGGGTGCCGCGAGCAGCACGACGAGCGCGATGCCGAGCCCGGAGAGGGCCGCGGCGACGACGACCGTCGGGCCGTACGCGGGTCGGCCCGAGTCCATCGCGGCAGCGGCAGCGGCCGCGCCGGTCGCGAGCGCGAACGCCGCCGCCGGCACCCACACGACGTGGCCGAGACGCGGGCGCAGCACGAGCGCGACCGCGGCGACGACCGCCAGGACGCTCGCGACGGTGACGGCGCCCACGAGCCGCATGCCAGCGTCGGCGACGGTGACGGCGTCGAGCGCCACGAGGGTCGCGAGCACGCTCGTCGGGAGCGCCACGACGATCGTGACGGCGGCCAGCAGCCCGACGACGAGCGGCGACCACGTCGGCCGCTCGCGCAGGGTCGCCGACCCAGCCTCGACCCTGCGCATGCCGCGCATGGCGACGAGGAGCACGATCGCGATGCCGACGAACGGCAGCAGCGACGTCTGCGCGACCGCGACGCCGACGGCGGTGAGCGCGAGCGCGCCGACGACCGCGATGGGCCACCCGATCGGATGCTGCTCGCGCAACGGCACCCACGCTCGGACGAGCGGCACGAGACCGATCGCGACGATCGCGACCGCCGCGACGACCGCCTCGACCGACGGCACGCCGGTCGTGCTGCTCATCAAGCCGTTCGCGTCGATCACCACGACGGGATGCGCGACCGTCCAGAGCGCAGCGCAGACGACCACCACGGAGGCCGACGCGACGGCGACGCACGCGCCGAGGAGCGCTCGTGGGGAGGCACGCCGCCATGCGGCGAGCATGAGGAGCGCGATCGCGACGAGCGGGGTGGCGACGAGCACGTTCCCGACGATGGCGACGACCTGCATCCAGGTGTCGTCGGCCAGCTGCATGCCCGACGCGTCCGTCGAGAGCATCCACACCAGTCGACGCAGCCCGAGCAGGGCGGCTGCGAGCAGCACGCCTGCGGCGGCGACGACGGCTGCCGCACGCGGCGTCGCCCGCTCGGCGAGACCGTGCGCGCGGATCGACCACGCGTCGGCGCGCGACGGATGCTCGAGCCCGCGCGCCTGCGCGTCGTCGAGCAGCATCGCGAGCACGACGTCGCCGTGCTGCTCCCGCCACGCACGCGGATACCAGCGCAGCAGCGCGCGGAGGCGGTGCTCCAGCGGGCTCACGCGAGCGCCTCCCTCGCGATCGCTCCCGGCTCGATCGTGCTCGCGACGCGGGCTCCGAGCCTGCCGCGCGCCGCGCGCGCTCGCGCCTCGAGCGCGGCCGTCTCGAGCTCGAGCGCCGCACGGCCGGCGTCGGCGAGCTCGTAGTAGCGGCGGGCACGCCCATCGACGACCTCCTCGCCCGCCTCCACCGCGAGGCCGTCGCGCACGATGCGCTCGAGGGCGGCGTAGAGGGTCGTGACGCGCAGGGCGACGGCGGCGTCGCTCAATCGCTCGACGTCGCGCAGGATCGCGTAGCCGTGCCGTCTGCCGTCGGCGAGCGAGGTCAGGATCCAGAAGGTCGACTCGGTCATGCGATGCGCCATGCATGGCAACATACCCGCCACGGGAGCATCCCGCTATGGGGTGGTGCCGACGAGTCGGCTCCGCGTCGTCAGCGCGCCAACCAGTGCGTGACGCGACGAGGCTGCTCGAGCAGGAACTCGTCGTCGTCGGGATACGCGAGCGCGACATCCATGGCCTCGCCCGCGAACGCACGGATCGCGGCCTCGTCGCGCCAGCACGACAGCACGCGGACCTCGCTGCGACCGTCGCCGAGGTCACGCGTGACGATGCTCGTGCCGAGGTTGCCGTCGAGGGCGACGTACTGGTCGTAGCTCGTGGCGCTCATGTGCGCGAGGTACTCGTCGACGCGCACCGTCTCGACGAGCACGACGGCCTCGCGCACGATCGAGCCGGAGGGGATGTCCACGCCTTCACCGTCGCACGAGCGCCCAGCGTCCCTCAAGGGCTGGATGGATGCGCGTGCGCAGCCAGGAACGCGAGCGCCTGCTCCTTGTAGTGCCGCGAGGTGACGGCGTCGATGTGGTTGCGACCGGGGATCGGCACGAACCGGCCGTCGTCGAGCGCGTCGACGAGCGTGGCGGTGTCGGGCGCGTGCACGTCGCGATCGCCCGTCATGAGCAGCGTCGGCACCGCAGGCGCGTGGTCGGCGGGAGCGAACGGCGTGCGCGCCACCTCGGTGGCGAGGGTCACGAGCGCGTCGGGGTCGTTCTCCGGCAACGCCGTCGCGAGCCGCACGACGAAGGCCGCGGCCCCCGTCGCCTCCACCTCTCCCGCCAGCGCACGCCTGGCCTGGTCGCCGTCGAGGCCGCGGAAGGGGTCTCCCGCCGGCAGGCCGCCGAGCGCGAGGGCTGAGAACGCGTGCGGGTGCACCGCCGCGTAGCGCCACCCGAGCCGCGAGCCCATCGAGTAGCCGAGGTAGCCGGGTCGCTCGAGCCCGGTCGCCTCCAGCACGGCATCGACGTCGGCGAGGAACGCGGCGACGTCGTAGTGCCCGACGCCCGGCCGCTCGCTGTCGCCGTGCCCGCGCAGGTCGAGCGCGACGCCCCGCAGCCCGGCCTCGGTCAGCGAGCGACCCCACCCCGCGTCGATCCAGTTGCGCTGCGCGCTCGACGAGAACCCGTGCACCATGAGCACGGGTGCTCCCTCGGGGTCGCCGAGCTCGTGCACCGCGAGCCGCGTGCCGTCAGCGGCCAGGACGAATCGGGGAGCTGCGCGATCTGCCATGCATCCATCCTGGCGTGGTGCGCGCCCCACGACGCGCAGGGAGGCGGCGCGTGCGGGGTGCCCGCCCGAGGCGCCGACGCGCCACCCAGCGGTGGCGCAGTACCGTTGCGGCATGCACGAGCGCGGTCGCCTGGTGCTCGCCGACGTGCTCGCCGAGGTGGGCCGATCGCGGCATGGAGCGACGCACGCGGCGTCGGCGAGGGCTGCACGCCTGCCGATGCTCGCGCGATCGGCGCCGCCGACGGTGCTCGTGGGCGTGCCGATCGTGCTCGACCTCGCCGCGGTGCACATCGAGTCGGCGCTCGTGTCGCTCGCGACCATCGCGCCCGCCGCGATCGGACTCGTCGTGGTGGTCGTCATCGCCGCCGTGCGCGCCAGCCGCGGCGACGTCACGATCGCCGACGGCGGCGTGCGCGTGCGCGGGTGGCCGCCGTTCGACGTCGCCGACGTGCACGAGGTGCTGCCGATCGCCTGGCGCGACCATGCCGCCGAACGCCACGTCGATCTCGCATGGATCGCCGCCGACGGTGCGCAGCTCGCGCAGCTCGACGGTCGCCGCTACCGGCGCGACGACCTCGTCGCCGTGCTCGGCACGGTCGCGGGGCGCGTGCGTCCTCCCGTGCGCACGCATCTCGCGAGCGGCCGCACGCTGCGCGCGGCGCATCCGCAGGCGGTCGACCACCGTGACGCGCGCCTCGCGGGCATCCAGTGGCTCGCGACGGTCGTGGGGTTGCTGACATCCGCGGTGGCATCGTTCGTCGTGCTCGCCTGACGCGTCGCACGATCGATCGCGTTTCGCAGGCGATCATGGGGGCGCGAGGGGTATCTTCCCTCGAACCCCCACGATCGCCTGCGAAACGCACATCCGCGGGTGGTGGCCGCGCCCGGAGCGGCTCGGAGCGTCAGGATGGAGCGGGCGGCACGGGCCTGGCACCCGCGACCGACACGGCCTCCGCCGCCATCTCGACGCCGCGTCGCGCGGCGTTCACGGGATCCATGCCGGCCGCGACGTGCGCGACGAACGTCGCGGTGAACGCGTCGCCGGCCCCGGTCGGATCCACGAGATCGGCGGGGACCGCAGGCACGAACTGCCGCCTGCCGTGGTCGATGACGACGACGCCCGTGTGCCCGAGCGTGAGGGCGACGACCGGTGCGAGGTCGGCCAGCGCAGCGCCGATCGCCGCGGCGCCCTGCTGGCCCGTGACGATCGCCCCTTCGTCGAGGTTCGCGACCAGCACGTCGACGCCGTGCAACGCATCGAGCGCGGCTTCGACGCCGAGGTCGCCGATTGACCCTGCCGAGCCGATCGTGCACGACACCATGGCGCCGGCTGCGTGCGCCCGGTCGACGAGCCGCCCGACGGCGTCCGCATGCCCCGACAGCAGCGAGTAGCCCGTGACGTGCACGACGTCGACGGCGAGCAGCGCGTCGTCGATCGCGTCGGGATCGACGAACGCGTTGGCGCCCCGATCGGTGAGCATCGTGCGCACGTCGCGATCGACGAGCACGACGATCGTGCCCGTCTCGTGCTCGCGGTCCCCCGCGATGCGGGCGTCGACGCCGAGCTCGGCCAGCAGCGCCACGTGCCTGGCGACGTCGACCTCGCCGACGCGGCCGACGAAGGTCGTGGCGGCACCGGCGCGCGCGAGCCACGCCGCGGTGTTCGCGGCGCTCCCGCCCGCGCGCCGGACGATCTGCGCGTCGGTGTCGGTGTCGGTGCGGATGCGGCCGTCCGGGAACACGAGCACGTCGTCGATGACGTCGCCGAACGCGAGCGCACGGATCATGCTGCGGCGTACGCCGTCGCGATCGCTGCGGCGACGCGGATGTTGGAGCGCACGAGGTCGAGGTTGACCTCGAGGCTGCGACCGCCGGAGAGCTCGACGATGCGGCCGAGGAGGTAGGGCGTCACGGCCTTGCCGTGCACGCCGTCGCGTTCGGCCTCCGCCGCCGCCTGCGCCACGACGGCGTCATGCTCGGCGGGGTCCCACTGCTGGGCGACGGGCAGCGGATTCGCGACGACGAGCCCCGCCGGCACGGTCGCCGCGTCCTGCGCGCGCAGGATGGCGGCGACGGACTGCGCGTCGTCGACCCGCCAGTCGAGCACGTGCTCGCTCGACGAGAGCCAGAAGCGCGGGAAGCGGTCGGTGCGCCAGCCGACGACCGGCACCGACAGCGTCTCCATGCGCTCCAGCGTCGCTGCGACGTCGAGCACCGACTTCACCCCAGCGCACACGACGGCGACGCGATGCGATGCGAGCGTGGGGATGTCGGCCGACTCGTCGAACGTGGTGCTCGCGCCGCGATGCACGCCGCCGAGACCGCCGGTGGCGAAGACGCGGATGCCGGCCCGGGCGGCGATGGCGACGGTGCCGGCGACGGTCGTGGCACCCGTGCCGCCACGGGCCCGGAGCACGGCGAGGTCGCGCACGCTCGCCTTCACGACGCCCTCTCCCGCGATGCGCTCGAGCGCAGCCTCGTCGAGTCCGACCCTGGGGATGCCGTCGACGACGGCGATCGTCGCGGGCACGGCACCGTCGTCGCGCACGATCTGCTCGAACTCCCTCGCCGCCTCGAGGTTGCGGGGCCTCGGCAGGCCGTGGCTGATGATGGTCGACTCGAGCGCGACGACCGGAGTGCCGGCGCGGAGCGCCTCTGCGACCTCGGGGGCGATGTGCATCGCACCAGGGTAGACCGCCGAGCTGCGGCGGGTGAGCATCGCTCAGTGCGCGATGCGACCCTGCGGCGTGCGCGTCACAGCAGCGGACGAAGACGCCCGACGACTGCCGAGCCACCGTGCTGCAGGATGCCGAGCTCGCCCTCGATGCTCGCGAGCGATCCCGTCGGCAGCGCACCCACCTGCTCGAGCAGAGCGATCGCCACGGGTGCACCCGGTCGCCGCGATCCGTCGGCGACCTTCACGACCACCGACGTGCCGTCCGGGGCGACGACGACCTGCGTGCCCTCGGCACCGAACTTCGCCGTGACGCCGAGGCGCTCCATGAGCACGGTGTCGGGTGCGCCGGGGCCCTCCACGAGCCAGGCATCCGCCCGCATCGCGGCCCCGACGGCGCCGAGCGCATCGGCATCGTCGACGGATGCGCTGCCAGCGAGACCGCGCACGGCCCGCGCCATGCCGAGCACCGACGACGCGTAGACCGGCGCCGAGCAGCCGTCGATGGCCGTCGCCGTCGATGCGACCTGCGTGCGCAGCTCGATGGCGGCGCGCAGCTCGACCTGCAGCGGGTGCGCAGGGTCGGTGTAGGCGACGTCGGCCGCGTCGTCGACCAGCGCCGCGGCTGCCGCGAGCGCCACGTGCTTGCCGACGCAGATCGCCGCGAGCCGCGAGTGCGTGTCGAGCCACCGCGTGCGCCGCGGTGGGCAGCGCAGCGTCGACGCATCGACGCCGAGACGAGCGGCCATCGCCGTCGCGACCTGCACCTGCTCGCTGCGGCCGACGATGCTGCCGGAGGCGAGGGCGAGCTCGCGCCCGGCGAGCCCCAGGCGCTCGGCGACCGTGGCGGCGAAGAGCGGCTTGAGCGCCGAGCGTGCCAGGAAGGGCGCGTCGACGTCGCCTGCCGTGGCGAGCACGGATCCGTCGGCGGCGACCATCGCGACGATGCCGTCGTGCCTCGACTCGACGAAGCCGTCGCGATCGACCACCGCGATCGGGGCGGTCTCGGCGGTTCGCAGGTCGTGGGCGGTGGTCGCAGGCACACAGCGACGGTAGCCGAAGCGTGGGATCGACGCGGTGCACCGCATCCCGCGGCTCAGCGCCCCTCGACCCCCTCTGCGGCGAGCAGCGTGCGCTTGGCCGCCTCGCCACCTGCGTACTGCCCGAGCGAGCCATCGCTGCGCACGACGCGATGGCAGGGGATGACGATCGGCAGCGGGTTGAGCCTGCACGCCGTGCCGACGGCCCGCACCGCACCCGGCGAGCCGACCGCGCGCGCGACGTCGCCGTACGACCGGGTCTGTCCGTACGGGATCTCGCGCAGCGCCCGCACGACGTCACCGCGGAAGCCCGTGGCGAGCACGAGGTCGACGGGCCCGTCGAACGCCGAGGATCGGCCGTCGGCGAGCGCCTCGACGCCGCGCGCCGCGGCGTCGAGGCCCCGCACGTCGCGCAGCACGCGGTGTCCGAGCCGGTCGGCGAGCCGCGCGATCGTCGCATCGGGGTCGTCGCCGTCGAACGTCACCGACACGAGTCCGCTCGGCGTCGCCGCGAGCAGCAGCGCGCCGACGCGCGTGTCGATGGTGCGCAGCCGCACGTCGACGAGGCCCGCGGCGGTCGCCCGCTCGGCGAGCAGCGCGGCGAGCCCCTCGGCATCGCCTTCAGGCACGGCATCGAGCTCGGGCACGGCGGCCCCGGGTGCCTCGCGATCAGTCGTCATCGCGCACCTCCATCAGCGCCCGAAGCCTGCGCACCCCATCCGACGACGCCTTGCGCGCAGCCGCCGACGAGACGCCGAGCGTTGCTGCGACCTCGTCGAACGGCAGCCCGCCGAGGTGGTGCAGCACGACGGTCGAGCGCTGCCGCTCGGGCAGCGCCGCGAGGGCCCGTCGCAGGTCGAGGTCGGGATCGCGATGCGGCGCCGCGAGATCGGGCACCTCGGCCATCGTCGTCGACCGCGCCGAGCGCCGCAGCACGTCGATCGCCTTGCGGTGCGCGATCGTGACGAGCCAGCCCTGCACGTTCGCACCCGGCTCGAGCGTCGGATACGCCTCGAGCGCGGCGAGGAACGCATCGCTCCACGCGTCGTCGGCATCCCACGGCCCGACGACGGCCCGCACGACGCGGTACACCCTCGCCCCGTGCTGCTGCACGACGCGGTCGAAGGGCTCCCGCGTCACGCAACGGAATCTAGCGCGCCGCGCTCGTGGTCGAGCAGCGCGCGCTTGCACGCGAGCCCGCCTGCGTACCCGGTGAGCGCGCCGCTCGCACCGACGACGCGGTGGCACGGCACGATGATCGAGATCGGGTTGCGCGAGTTCGCGAGCCCCACCGCACGCACGGCGGTCGGCTGGCCGAGCTGCGCGGCGATCCACCCGTACGTGCGCGTCTCGCCGTACGGGATGTCGCGCAGCGCCTGCCACACGCGCAGCTGGAAGGGCGTGCCCACGGGGTCGAGCGGCAGGTCGAAGCCCGTGCGGTCGTGCGCGAAGTAGGCGCGCAGCTGCGCCGCCGCGTCGGCCAGCAGCCCCACGGTCGCGTCGTCGCGGTCGCCGAAGCGCGACCCGTCTGGCGCTGGACGGTGCTCGGCGTAGTACAGCCCCTGGATGCCGGCGCTGCCGCCCACGATCGTGACGGGGCCGACGGGGGTGTCGACGATGGCGTGCCTGGTGTCGGTCATGGCTCCACTTCCTCTCACACCTGGCAGACGCGCGAGCGACGCGGAATGTGAGGTGTGGATGCAGCATGCCTGTTCGGGACGCGCGCAAGCGCACGGCGTGGCACGCGTACCCGCGAACGGGCTGGACGACGCCTCGCCGACGCCGGTGGGGCGCGCGCCGGTAGGCTCGACCGGTGCAGATCGCCCTCGTGAGACATGGCCAGACCGACTGGAACAAGACCCTGCGCATGCAGGGCACCAGCGACATCCCCCTCAACGAGACCGGTCGCGCCCAGGCCCTCGAGGCCGCCGTGCTGCTGGCCGACGAGCCGTGGGACGCGATCGTGTCGTCGACGCTCGGCCGCGCCGCCGTCACGGCCGACATCATCGCCGAGCGCCTCGGGCTCGAGGTGCTCGAGCGCGACGAGGCGCTCATCGAGCGCGCCTACGGCGAGGTCGAGGGACTCACGAAGGCCGAGGCCACCGAGCGCTTCGGCACCGACTGGCCGGGTGAGGAGTCGTACGAGGATCTGCAGAAGCGCGCCGTGCGCGCCGTCGACGCCGTCGCCTCCCGCCACGCGGTCGAGCGGCTCGTCATCGTGACGCACGGCACGTTCATCCGGGCGTTCGCCGACGCCATCACCGGTCTCGAGACGCGCACGCCGCGCAACGCGGAGTCGATCCGCTTCGACGGCGCCCCCGGCGACTGGACGGTCGCGGAGGGCGTGGTGCTCGTCTGATGGATCTCGCCTCCCTCCGGGCAGCGTCGCCCGGGATCGTCGTCGACACGAGCGACGAGGCCCTCGAGGCCGCACGCGCCGACCGCTCCGGCCACCGTGCGACGGGCAGGCCGTTCGCGGTCGTGCGCGCCACCGAGGTCGAGCACGTGCAGGCCGCGCTGCGGTGGGCGAGCGAGCACGGCGTGCCCGTCGTGCCGCGCGGCGCGGGCACGGGTCTCGCAGGCGGGGCGAACACGGGCGAGGGCGAGCTGAGCATCGACGTGTCGGGCATGCGCCGCATCCTCGAGGTCTCGACGGCCGATCAGCTCGCGGTCGTCGAGCCCGGCATCCTCAACGCCGACCTCAACGCAGCGCTCGCCGAGCACGGCATGTGGTGGGCGCCGGATCCTGCGAGCCGCGCGATCTCGACGGTGGGCGGCAACATCGCGACGAACGCGGGCGGCCTGCTGTGCGCGAAGTACGGCGTGACGCGCGAGGCGGTGCTGTCGCTCGGCGTCGTGCTCGCATCCGGCGAGCGCATCGACGTCGGCCACCGCACGGTGAAGGGCGTCACGGGCCTCGACCTCGCGGCGCTCATGATCGGCAGCGAGGGCACGCTCGGCATCATCGTGGAGGCGACGCTGCGACTGCGCCCCGTCGTGCCCGGAGGCATCTGGACGATCGGGGCGTTCTTCGACGACGAGACCGCTGCCGCCGTCGCGTGCGCCGCCATCACCGCCGCGCACGTGCGCCCCGCGATCATGGAGCTCGTCGGCACCGTGCCGGTGCGCATGCTCGCCGCCTACACCGGCACGCCCATGGAGGGCGCGTTCGTGCTGCTGCAGTTCGACGACATCGGCGCGGAGTCGGTCGCCCGCGAGGCGCTCGCGATCGTCGAGCAGCACGGCGGCGACGCCGAGCTGAGCGACGACGTCGCGCGCAGCGCCATGCTGGTGCAGGTGCGCAGGCAGGTGCACTTCGCGCTCGAGTCGTTCGGCACGATCCTCGTCGAGGACGTCTCGGTGCCGCGCACGCGCATGCCCGACATGTTCGCGCTGTGCGCCGAGGTGGCCGAGCGGCACGACGTGACGATCGCGACGACGGCGCACGCGGGCGACGGCAACCTGCATCCCACGTTCGTGTTCGACGGCGACGAGCCATCGGATGCGGTGTGGGCGGCGGCCGACGAGGTCTTCCAGGGTGCGATCGCGATGGGCGGCACGCTCACCGGCGAGCACGGGGTCGGCGTGCTGAAGCGTCGCTGGCTGGGCCTCGAGCTCGGCGACACGCAGCTGCGGCTGCAGCGAGAGATCAAGGCGGTCTTCGACCCCGCCGGCATCCTGAACCCCGGCAAGGTCTTCCTCGACTGACGATCCTCAGAGGCCGTCTGGCCGGGCTCGGTGACGCTGCACCAGCCGAGCCAGCCGTCGCGCGCGGCGGCGATCCTCGCGGAGGAGCCGCCTCAGACGACGGGGCGGTCGGGGTCGCCGACGACGTCGCGCAGCTCCGCGTCGAGGTCGCCTGCCTCCTCGACGGCTGCCGCCATGCCCGAGAGGAAGCGCGCGACGACCTCGAGCTCCACCACCGTGAGGTCGTCGACGACCTCGATCATGCGCGCGTGCATGGCACCGAGGGTGTCGCGCACCTCGTCGTCGGAGACGGTGGTCGCGACGACGACGGTCGACCGCCGGTCGCTGGGGTGGGGCCTGCGCTCGACGTGTCCGCTCACGGTCAGACGGTCGACGAGCACGGTGACGGATGCGGAGGTGATGCCGAGGATGCGGGCGAGGTCGCGCTGCCGCACGAGCTCGCCCCTGTGCTGCGCGGACAGCATGACGCGCAGCGCGAGCAGGTCGGTCTCGCCCATCTCCATCGATGCGCGGGTGCGGGCACGCATGCGGCCCTCGGCGGCTCGGTAGCGACGCAGGAGGTTCAGGACGTCGACCGGCGACGCACCATCGCGTTCGGGGTACCAGTACCCGGACGCGTGGGAGGTGTCGTCGTTCTTCATGGTCTGCACTCTATGAGACGCACGGTAGTTCACCGGAATCTCGCAAGATGGTTGCGTGGCGTTTGCCGAGCGTCTGCGAGCCGAGCTCCGTGCGAGCCGCTGCGAGCGCTCGGCGATGGAACCTGATGACCCTGGTGGATCCCTGCATATCAGCGACTTCCAGGGGAGGCGAGACGGCTGCACGCCCCTCGGCTCCGTGTCAAGGCATCGCACCGATCTCTCCCTCGACTTGCTTCGATGTCGAGAAGGAGATACTTTGCTTGACGAACTAGCAATCAGATCGACTGCCAGCATGGCGGCGCGACGACGACGGCGAAGGAGACCACCGTGGGCACGCTCAGGTACGGCAACGGAGGCGACGCCTCGTTCGTGATGGACGACGTCGACCTGGCACACCTCGCCGCGGTCGCGACGGCCAAGCTGCGCAGGCGGGAGCCCTTCCTGCTCACGTGCCTCTCCGACGAGACGCGCCGGGCGATCTGGATCCACGAGTCGAGCACGATCGTCTACTCCTACGACTCGGCAGCGCAGGTCGACCTCGACCGCAAGCGGCTCGAGGCGATGGTGCAGGACACCAATCGCCCCTCCGGACTCGCCGTGCGATGCCAGGCCCGCGCGCTGCACGCCGTCGACGCGCTCGTCACCGCAGCCTGATGCTCGCCACCGCAACCGCCACCGACGCGTGGTCGCAGTGGGGCGCCACGGTCGTGCCGCCCTCGACGCTGCGCTCGGGTCCGACCGGATCGCGACACGAGCCGCGACCATGACGCTCGCCCAGCCGTCGCAGGCATCGCCCACGTCGAAGGACGACGCGAGCGTCTGCACCCTGCTGCCGCAGCTGCGCGCCGCGACCCTGCGCCTCCTCACCGCCATGCTGCGGCTCGGCGACGGCGAGCTGGCGCTGCCTGCGCGCTCCGCCCTCGGCACCCGGCGCCACGTCGTCGCACGCATGGCACGCCGTGCCGACCGCACCACCCGCGCGCTCGACGGCGACGACGACGCGGTCGAACCCGCCGACCGGCTGCTCGCCATGGACTCCCGCGAGCTCATGGCAGCGCTCGCCGTCTCGCTCGGGGGCGTGCTCGGAGCGCTCACCGAGCACGCGAGCGGCATTCGCACGCATGACGAGGCAGCACGACGCGCGGCAGCCCACGCGCACGAGCACCTCGCGTGGCTCGAGCTCAGCACCGTCGACCTCGACGCCGGCTACGACATGCACGACGTGCCGGACGCCTCCCTCGACGCGGTCGCCGCGCACTTCCGCGCCGCGCGATCGTCGGAGGCTGCCAGCAGCCCGTTCGCACCGCTGATGGCGGGCTGATCCGCGTACCACGCGCGACGCCTGTGGACGACCGGGGTGACCGCGCAGCGACCTATGGTTAGAGTCTCTAGCGAATCGTCCACCGCAGGAGGACGTCGGGAGGCGAGCATGGCGGCAACCACGAAGGCCGACACGGCAGCGACCAAGCCAGACGTCCCGGGCGACGACTCGGTCACGCAGCTCGTCTGGGCGGTCGAGGAGGTGCGACTGGCCGAGTCGCGCCTCTCACGCAGACGTCAGAGCGCATGCGGTCCCGGGCACAGCGAGCGCGAGGCCATGCGGTTCATCGCCGACCGTGCCGACTCCGGCAAGCCCGCGACGCCGACCGAGCTCGCGATGCACCTGGGCCTCACGACGCCGTCGGTGAGCGCCATCATCCGCCGCCTGCAGGACGGCGGCCTCATCTCCACCCGTCAGCACGCCGACGACCGGCGCAGCAAGCTGCTCGAGCCGGCCTCGCGCAACACTCCCGACACCGCCGATCCGCTCTCGGCGTCGATCCGCGCCGCAGCCGGCGAGCTCGCACCCGACGAGGCCAGACGAATGGCCGACTTCCTCGCGCACGTGCGCGACCTCGTCGACGCCGACTGCCGCGACTGACCCCGTCGACGCCTACGCGTCGTCGTCCTCGACCGCCATCGCGTCGAGCTGGATCTCGAACACGTCCAGCTGCCGCTGCATCGCCGCGAGCGTCTCCGACGAGAAGGCGCCGCGCAGGCGCTCCGCCCGCAGCGCCGCACGCTCGGCGGCGAGCTGCGCACGGCGCACCCGCACGAACGCGCGGCGATCGGCAGCGTCCACGCCCTCGTCGAGGCCGAGCATCGCCGCCGCACGCTCGACGCGCCGCGCCGGCATCGCCTCGACCTCCGAGCGCAGGCCGTCCGAGAGGGGCGTCTCGAGCCGGTCCATCTCGGCCGACATCGCCTCGCTGCCCGCCGTCGCGACCGTACGCGTGAGCTCGAGCAGCTCCGCACGCTCCTCGGTCGTCGCATCCTTGCGCAGCCGCAGCGCGCGGATGAGCGCAGGCAGCGTGAGTCCCTGGGCCAGCAGCGTCACGATGGCGACGACGAACGCGACGAGCACGAGCGCCGCGTAGTACGGGTGGTCGTGCGGCAGCGTCTGCACCGCCGCGACCGTGACCACGCCGCGCATGCCCGTCCACCCCAGCACCGTGCCGTCGCGCCACCCCAGCGCCTGGTCGCGCTCGGCCGACACGTCGTTCGCCTGCGACTCGAGGCGCCTGCGGAACTGCTCCAGCCTGCCGACGACGCGCTGGTCGTCGATGGCGCCGAAGCGCTCGTCCGCCCGCTGCATGCGTGCGGCCCCGCGCTCCTGCAGCCGCTCGAGCTTCCGCGCGCGGAACCGGATCGACCACAGCAGCAGCGGCATCGCCGCGAAGCGCAGCCCGATGAGCAGCGCCGTGACGAGCAGGCCGACGCCCACGACCTCCCACAGCGACTGCTCCGCCGACTCCACCGCGTCCACCACGGGGCGCAGCCGCAGCCCCATGTAGAGGAACACGGCATGCTCGATCACCATCGTGAACGTCTGCCAGCTCGTGCGCTCGCTCTGCCGCTCGCGCGCGCCGACCCGGCCAGGTGCCATGTTGCCGACGACGATGCCCGCGACGACGACCGCCACGACGCCCGACGCCTCCACCTGCTCGGCGAGCAGGAATGCCACGAACGGCACGACGATCGACAGCGTCGTGTCGAGCACGAGGTCGTGGATGCGTCCACGCACCGCGACGGCGACCCTGCCGACGACGAAGCCGATGACGAGCGCACCCGCGACCGCCCATGCGAACGTGCCCACGACGTCGCCGAGCTCGACGGCAGCACCGCCGTCGCCGGCGTCCGCCGCGATCCCCACGGCCGTCGAGAGCAGCACGAGCGCCGTCGCGTCGTTCACGAGCCCCTCGCCCTCGAGGATCGTCACGATCCGCGGGGGCAGCCCGAGCCGCTTGCCGAGCGACGTAGCAGCGACGGCGTCCGGCGGCGCGACGACCGCGCCGAGCGCGACCGCGAGCGCCAACCCCACCGCAGGCCAGATCCACGCGACGATGCCACCGACGACGAGCGCGCACACGATGACGAGCACCACCGACAGGAACGCGATGACGCGCAGGTTGCGGCGGAAGTCGACGAACGGCACCTGCAGCGCCGCCGCGTACAGCAGGGGAGGCAGCACGACGGTGAGGATGATCTCGGGATCGACGACGATGTCGGATGCTCCGGGCACGAAGCCGAGCGCGATGCCGACGACCGTGAGCAGCAGCGGCGCCGCGACGCCGATCCGACCGGCGACCGCCGACACCGCTCCCACGATGACGACGCCGATGACGGCGATGATCGTGATCTCCTCGACGAGGTGCTGCTCCATACCCGCCTCCCGCATCCGAGGCTAGCCCCGCGCGATCCGACGATCGGCGGTCGTAGCCTGGATGCGAACCGACGAAGGGAACCAGCAATGGCAGTCACGAGCAGCGCGAGCACCGTCTGGAACGGCGGCCTCGCCGACGGATCCGGCACGACGACCCTCGCATCCGGCATCGAGACGGCGGTCTCGTGGAAGGCCCGCACGGAGGGATCCGGGCAGACGACGCCGGAGGAGCTCATCGCAGCCGCCCACGCGTCGTGCTTCTCGATGGCACTCTCGCATGCGCTCGGCGAGGCCGGCCACGCCCCCAGCAGCATCTCGACGAACGCCGAGGTCGGCTTCGTGCCCGGCCAGGGCATCACGGGCTCGACGCTCTCGGTCACGGCGACGGTGCCGGGTCTCGACCAGGCCGAGTTCGAGCGCATCGCGAACGAGGCGAAGTCGGGCTGCCCGGTCTCGCAGGCCCTCGCGGGCATCGAGATCACGCTCGCGAGCGCGACGCTCGAGGGCTGATCCCCGAGGGGCCGACGGTGCCGGCATCCGGCACGGTCGGCCCCCTCCTCCCCCGGGGCGCCCGGACATCGCGAGCGCATCGACGCGCGTCGTACGATGCGCGGATGCCCACCACTCGTCCCGTGCGCACCCGCAGCGCGCTCACGCGGGGCGCGGCGCTCGTCGTCGCCAGCGCACTGCTCGCGGGCTGCGCGCCAGGGGCGCTCGCCCCGGCCCCATCGCCCTCCGCCCCGCCATCGGCGACGCCGGAGCCGAGCCCCGCACCGACGGCCGAGCCGACGCGCGCGCTGCTGCTCGCGACCCTCGCGGCCTCGAACGCGCTCGCGGTCGTCGACCCCTCGTCGCCGGACCCCGTGGTCGCCTCCATCGAGGTCGGCGCCGCGCCGTGGGGCGTCGCCGCAGACGAGCAGGCGCAGCGCGCGTACGTCGCGACGGCCGAGGGCCTCGCCGTCGTCGACCTCGCCACGTCGACGCGCACGGCGCTCGTGCCCTACCTGCACCAGCCCACTGCGATCGGGTACGGCGAGTACCGCGACGGCGGGCTCGGCATCGCCGTCTCGCCGGACGGCGCGACCGTCTTCGTCGCCGTGCACCGATGGCCGGACCCTGCGTGGCTCGAGGTGTTCGACGTCGCCTCCGGCGCGTTCACCGGTTCGGTCGACGTCGGCGTGCGACCGTTCGACGTGCTCGTCGACCCCGCGGGCGCATGGGTCGCGACGGTCGACCACGACACGTACGGCGTGACGGTCGTCGACACGACGACGCTCGCGACGCGCACGATCGAGGTCGCGCCGTTCGGCGACCTCGGCTTCGCGGGCTGGGAGAAGCCGCACTACGGCGTCGTCGACGCATCCGGCGCGATCCTGCTGCCGTTCCAGGGGCAGGTGATGATCGCGGTCGACCCGGTGTCGGGGGCGACGACCTCGACGACGCTCGCGTCGCAGACCCACCAGCACGGCGTGACGCAGGTGCCGGCCGGCGACGACGGTGGGGATGCGGGCGCGACGCTCGTCGTCGGCACCGGCGCGTTCGGGTCGGCGACGCAGGGGCCGAGCCTCGAGATCGTCTCGCAGGCGGGCACGAGCGAGGTCGTGCCGCTGTCGCGTGCGCACGAGACGGTCGCCGCGTGGCGCGCCGACGCCGACGACGCGTGGTCGGCGGTGCTCGCGGGCGGCTACACGCGCGAGGGGTGGTGGGACGGCCTGACGATCGTCGACCTGTCGACCTTCGAGCAGCGCGAGGTGCCCGTGGCCGGTCGCCCGCAGGCCGTGGTCGCCGTGACGCTGCCAGCGGCGTAGCCCGGGCCGGCAGCGCAGCTCCCTTCGAGGCTCGCTCCGCTCGCACCGCACGGAACGGATCGGGCACCTCCCAGCGGGCGCAGATCGGCGCACCCTCGTCGCTCAGCCGAACGACGCCGTCGACACGTTCCGGTGGTAGTCGAACACGATGCTCGTGCGCGTCGACGCGACCGTCTGGTCGGCGGAGAGGTGCTCGACCACGAAGCGCCGCAGCCCCGACGAGTCCGCGACCGCGACGTGCACGATGAAGTCGTCGACGCCGCCGAGGAAGAACGCCTGGCTCACCTCCGGCAGCGCGCGCACCCGCTCCGAGAACTCGGTGATGCTCGCCTGCCTGGCACCGGGCCGCAGCGTGACGTGCACGAGCGCATGCAGGCCGTGCCCCATGCGATCCTGCCGCACGACCGCCTCGTACCCTGCGATGACGCCGCGCTGCTCGAGCCTGCGCACGCGGGCGTGCACCGTCGACTCGGCGAGGCCGACGGCGCGGGCGAGCTGCCGGTTGGACGCGCGGGCGTCGCGGCGCAGGATGCCGAGGATGGCGAGGTCGGCCTCGTCGAGGCCATCGGGCTGCAGCATCCGCGCTCCCCTGCGTCGATGAGCGTTCCCCGACCGAAGGATTCGGCCGATCGCGCGTCGCCGACGGGCAATGCTTCGGCGACGCCCGCCCATCCTGCCAGTTCCTCCCATCATGGAGGGCATCCGCACCGATGGTGCCGGCATCGACGACGACGCCGGCGCGACGAAGAGAGGCCAGCCATGCGCATCGCCGTCCCCGCAGAGATCAAGGCGAGCGAGCAGCGCGTCGCCATCACACCCGCAGGCGTCGACGCGCTCGTCTCCCGTGGCCACGAGGTCTGGGTCGAGCAGGGCGCGGGCGTCGGCTCGCGCATCGCCGACGAGGCATACGTCGCCGCGGGGGCACGCATCGCCGCCGATGCCGACGAGGCATGGGCGAAGGGCGACCTGCTGCTGAAGGTCAAGGAGCCGATCCAGCCCGAGTTCGCACGCATGCGCGAGGGCCAGGTCGTCTTCACCTACCTGCACCTCGCCGCGGCGGCCGACACCGCGCATGCGCTCGTCGCCGCCGGCTCGACGGCGATCGCCTACGAGACGGTGCAGCTCGACGACCGCTCCCTGCCCCTGCTCGCGCCGATGAGCGAGGTCGCGGGGCGCCTGTCGATCGTCATGGGCGCGCACCACCTCATGGGCCCAGCCGGCGGCCGCGGCATCCTGCTGGGCGGCGTGCCCGGCACGCGACGGGCGAAGGTCGTCGTCATCGGTGGCGGCGTCGCAGGCGAGCACGCGGCGCGCAACGCCGTGGGGCTCGGCGCCGACGTCACCGTCATCGATCTCTCGCTCCCCCGCCTCCGTCAGCTGGAGGCGTCGTTCGGCACCGCGATCCAGACCCGTCACTCGTCGCGACTCGAGATCGCCGACCAGGTCGCCGACGCCGACCTCGTGATCGGCTCGGTGCTCGTGCCGGGCGCCGCAGCGCCGAAGCTCGTCACCGACGACATGGTCGCCGCGATGCGACCGGGCTCGGTGCTCGTCGACATCGCGATCGACCAGGGCGGATGCTTCGAGGGCTCGCGTCCCACGACGCACGCCGACCCCGTCTACGCCGTGCACGACGCGGTGTACTCGTGCGTGGCGAACATCCCCGGCGCCGTGCCCGAGACGTCGACCCGCGCGCTGACGAACGCGACCCTGCCGTACGTGCTGCGTCTCGCCGACCTCGGCTGGCAGGCGGCGGCCAGCGCCGACGCCGCGCTCGCACGCGGCGTCAACGTGCACGCCGGTGCGATCACGAACGTCGGGGTCGCGACGGCGCTCGGCCTCGAGGCGGTTCCCGCGCTGGGCTGAGGCGTCACGCCTGGTCGCGCCGCGCGACATGCACGTGAGCGGGCGCTCGCGTGCAGGGTGCACGCGAGAGCCCGCTCAGGTGCAGGTTCGGCGAGCCGCGGCTACGGCTGGGTGACGAAGCCCTCTTGCACGAGGAAGTCGAGCGCGACGTCGGCGGGCAGCTCGCCACCCTCGTCGACGCGCAGGTTCAGCTCGCGCAGCACCTCGTCGGTGAGCGCCTCGGAGACCGAGCCGTAGATGTCCTCGAGCTCCGGATAGGTCTCGAGCGTCTCCGAGTTGACGACGGCGGCAGCGTTGTACGCGGGGAAGTAGCCGAGGTCGTCCTCGAGCAGCGTGAGGTCGAGGCTGTCGATGCGACCGTCGGTCGAGAACACCTCGCCGAAGTTGCACGTGCCGCGGTCCGTCGCGGTGTACACGGCGCCGGTGTCGTAGATCGAGATGTTGTCGTCTGGCACGCCCTGCGCGTCGCCGCGCGGGATGCCGTAGAGCTCGAGCAGCGGCCCGAGTCCGTCGGCGCGGGAGTTGAACTCGGGCTCGACGCAGATGGTGCGCTGCTCGACCGGCAGCGCGGCGATGTCGCTGAGCGTCGTCACGCCGCCGAGCTCCTCGATCGCCTCCGAGCGCACGGCCATCGCGTACGTGTTGTTGAGCGCGGCCGGCTCGAGCCACGTGAGGCCGATCTCGGCGTCCGCGTCGCGCACGGCCTCGTACTGCTCCTGCTGGTCGTCGAAGCCCTCGGTCTCGCCCATGTAGGTGAGCCAGGCGGTGCCCGTGTACTCCCACGTCATGTCGGCGGTGCCCGACGTCATGAGCTCGCGCACCGGCACGCTGCCAGGCACGTTCGTCATGTCGGTGACCTCGAAGCCCGCAGCCTGCGCGACGAGCACGCCGATCTTGCCGAGGATGAGCTGCTCGGTGAAGTTCTTGCTCGTGACCGTCAGCGACGCGCCCTCCTCGAGGCCCTCGATGGGTTCGATGGATCCGGGGGCGACGGCGGGCACGTACGCGGTGGCGGGCTGCAGGCCGCATCCGGTCATCGCGAGCATGCCGATGCCGGCGAGCGCTGCGACGGCGCGCGTGGAGCGGTGACGACGACGCATCTACAGTCCCTTCGGTCGGGCGACGTGCTCGACGACGCGGCCGAGCCAGTCCACGATGAGCGCGAGCACGGCGATGAGCAGCGCACCTGCGACGAGCACGGTGAACAGGTACAGGTTGATGCCGGTCGTGATGAGCAGGCCAAGCCCGCCGCCGTTCACGAACGCGGCGAGCGCGGCGGTGCCGACGAGCAGCACGAGCGCCGTGCGCACGCCCGAGAGCATCACGGGCACCGCGAGCGGCAGCTCGACGCGCAGCAGCACGGCGATCGACGACATGCCCATGCCGCGGCCAGCCTCGACGAGCCGCTCGTCGACGCCGCGGATGCCGATCATCGTGTTGCGCAGCACCGGCAGCACCGCGTACAGCACGAGCGCGATGATCGACGCCTGGAAGCCGTCGGGCACGAGCGCGGCGAGCAGCACGATGAGGCCGACGGCGGGCGCCGCCTGGCCGAAGTTCGCCACCGCGAGGATGGGGCCTGCGGCACCGCGGAACGGCTTCCTCGTGAGCAGCACGCCGAGGGGGATGGCGATGACGAGCACGAGCGCGGCCCCGACGAACGTGAGCCCGAGGTGCTGACCGGTGAGCTCGAGCAGCGTGCCGGGGTTGAGCGTGTTGCGCTCGGTGCCGGTGAGCGGTGCGACGGCGAGCCAGATCGCGAACGCGCCGAGGATCGCGAGCAGCACGACGATCTGCACGATGAGCGGCCGCCACGCGCGCAGGCTCGAGCGGCTCGAGGTCGGCGCGGTGCTCGGCGGCGCCGCGGTGGCGACGTCAGCCATCCTCGCCCTCCTGCGACTGCGCGGGGACCGCGTGCATCGTGCCGGTGTTCGTGCCGACGGGGGCGCCGACGGGGCGCTCCGACGCGGACTCGCGCGCGGCTGTGATGGCCTCCATGACCGTCTCGACCGTGATGACGCCCGTGAAGGCGCCACCGCGTCCCGTGACGAGCGCGGCGCCCGCGCTCGAGACGAGCATGGTGTCGAGCGCGTCGTTGAGGGTCGCACCGGATCCGATGACGGGCAGGTCGGGCGTGATGCCGGTGGGCAGCGACTCGATGCGGCCGAGCTCGCGGCGCGAGGGCCACGCGATCGGACGATCGCGGTCGTCGGTGACGACGACGTGGTGGTGGCCGGCGCGCTCGATGCGCTGCAGCGCGTCCTTCGCGTCGCCGCCTGCGCGCACGACGACGGCCTCGGCGAGCTCGACCTCGCGGACGCGACGCAGGCTCAGCTGCTTGAGCCCTGCACCCGATCCGATGAAGTCCTCGACGAAGGCATCCGCCGGCTCGGCGAGGATGCGCTCGGGGGTGTCGTACTGCACGATCTGCGCACCCTCGCGGAACACGACGATCCAATCGCCGAGCTTCACGGCCTCGTCGAAGTCGTGCGTGACGATCACGATCGTCTTGCGCACCTCGTGCTGGATGCGGATGAGCTCGTCCTGCAGCCGCTGCCGCGTGATGGGGTCGACGGCGCCGAACGGCTCGTCCATGAGCAGCACGGGCGGGTCGGCTGCGAGCGCGCGTGCGACGCCGACGCGCTGCTGCTGGCCACCGGAGAGCTCGCGCGGGTAGCGGTCGCGGTAGGTCGCAGGGTCGAGCGAGACGAGATCGAGCAGCTCGTCGATGCGCGCCTCGATGCGAGCCTTGTCCCATCCGAGCATCTTCGGCACGAGCGCGACGTTCTGCGCGACGGTCATGTGCGGGAAGAGGCCGCCCGCCTGGATGACGTAGCCGATGCGGCGGCGCAGGTCGTCGCCGTCGATCGTCGTGACGTCCTCGTCGCCGAGGATGATGCTGCCCTCGGTGGGCTCGATGAGGCGGTTGATCATCTTGAGCGTCGTCGTCTTGCCGCACCCCGAGGGGCCGACGAGCATGACGATCTGCCCTGCGGGGATCTCGAGCGTGATGCCGTCGACCGCGGGGCGCTCCTGGCCCGGGTAGCGCTTCGTGACGTTGTCGAGCCGGATGGCCTTGCCGGTGATCTCGGCTGCGGCGTCGGTGGTGGCGGTGTCAGACACGGATGCCCTTCGAGGTCGTGAGCCGGCCGAGGCCGACGAGGAGGAGGTCGAGGATGGCGGCGAGGATGATGACGCCGACGGTGCCGGTGACGATCGACTCGAGCGCGCCTGCGCCGCCGAGGCGCGACAGGCCCTGGAAGATGAAGCCACCGAGCCCGGGGCCGAGCACGTATGCGGCGACGGCGGCGATGCCCATGACCATCTGCGCCGAGATGCGCACGCCCGAGAGGATGACGGGCCACGCCAGCGGCAGCTCGACGCGTGCGAAGGTGCGCAGGCGGCTCATGCCGATGCCCTTCGCCGACTCGACGAGCGAGCGGTCGACGCCCGCGAGGCCGACGACGGCGTTGCGCAGGATCGGCAGCATCGCGAAGAACACGATGACGACGACGGCTGGAGCGACGCCGAACCCGAGCGGGGCGACCATGAGGCCGATGAGCGCGAACGACGGGATGGTGAGCCCGACGGCGCTGATCGCGTTCGCGACGCCGCTGCGCGACGGGCTCGTGTAGACGAGCGCCGCGATCGCGATCGCGAGCACGGTCGCGATGACGAGCGACTGGGCGACGAGGCTGAGGTGCTGCGCGGACGCGAAGAGGATCTCCTCCCAGCGCGACGCGATGAACTGCCAGATGTCCACGTGCTCCACTCGTTCGGCATGGCATGCCCTCGGATGCCATGTGGCGTGGAGGACGTGATCAGCATCGACCGTGCCAGGGGCACGCCAGCCTGTCGACCTGCGAGGATCCGTCCTCCGCGGGTGCGACAAGCCGACTCCCCGCACGGCGACTGGGCAGTCGCCGCGCAGGTAACGAAGGGGTAACGCTCTGCGCGGGCCGATCCGTGGTAGCCGCGCGCGCGTCTGCGCCGAGCCTGCGCGTGTCGGGTCGGGGTACAGCCGTGTCGGCGCCCGCGGCTAGCCTCCCCGCATGACCTTCGCGAACGTCGGCACCCTCGGCGCCGTGCCCGGAGCGCGCGACGCGCTCGTCGACATCCTCACGCGGCCGAGCGCCGACCTGGCCGCCGCCGGCTGCCTGCTCTACGAGGTCGGCGTCGCCGCCGAGCATCCCGACACCGTCTTCGTCGCAGAGCTCTGGGTCGACGCCGACGCGCATCACGCCTCGCTCGGGCTGCCGTCGGTGCGCGCCGCCATCGACGAGGCGATGCCGCTGCTCTCCGGCGAGATGGGCGGCCTGCGCTTCGACGTCGTGGGGTCGCCCCTGCGCGCCGGCGAGGCCTGACGCACGTCGCCCTCGACGGGGTCGCGCTCGCTCGGCTCGCCGAGGCCGAGCGGACGCTCGGTGCCGGGGCTGCCCGTCGGCGACGACGAACGCCCGCACCCCTGCGGACCGCACGGCGTGCCAGCATGAACGCATGGCCGACCTCTTCGCGACGCTCGACGTGCTCGTCGAGTCCTGCACCATCGTCATCGACCGCCCGCGCGGCTCGACGCATCCGACGCACGACGACGTCGTCTACCCCGTCGACTACGGGTATCTCGAGGGCACGACGGCGGGTGACGGCGGCGGCATCGACGTGTTCCGCGGCTCCGACGAGGGGGCGGGCGTCGTGGGCGTGACGGTCTCGGTCGACCTCGGCAAGCGCGACGCCGAGGTGAAGGTGCTGCTCGACTGCTCCCCCGCCGACGTCGACGCGATCCGCGCGCTCGTCGTCGACCGTGCCGACGTCGGCGCGATGGTGCTGCTGCGCGAGCGCTGAGCCGCGCCTGCGAGATGTGCGCGTGAGGTGCACGCGAGCGCCCCACGTGGGCTCGGCGTGCCGCAGACGCGCACATCTCGCCGCGCGCGACGGGTCAGTAGGCGCGCTCGTACTGCGCGGGCACCCAGTCGACCTCGACGCCGAGCTCGCGCGCCCACCGGATCGGCAGGTGCGGGTCGCGCAGCGCCGCGCGGGCCACGCGCACGGCGTCGACCCCCGAGTCGACGATCTGCTGCGCCTGCACGCCGGTCTCGATGAGCCCGACCGCCGACGCCGGCACGTCGACCGCGGCGATGCGCTGCGCGAGGTGGGCCTGGTAGCCGGGGCCGACGGGGATCGAGGCTCGCACGAGACCGCCGGAGGACGCGTCGACGAGGTCGGCGCCGGCATCCTGCGCCCATGCCGAGATCGTCGCAGCGTCGTCTGCCGTGAGGCCGCCGTCGGTCCAGTCGGTCGCCGACAGCCGCACGACGATCGGCATCTGCGGCAGCGCGTCGCGGATCGCGCGGACCACCTCCAGCAGCAGCGTCGCCCTGCCCTCGAGGTCGCCGCCGAGCTCGTCGTCGCGCGTGTTCCACAGCGGCGAGAGGAACTGGTGCAGCAGGTAGCCGTGGGCGCCGTGCACCTCGACGAGGTCGAAGCCGGCGTCGGCCGCGCGCACCGCGGCAGCGACGAACGCGTCGACGACGTCGCGTGCCTCGTCGACGCTGAGCGCCCGCGCATCCGCGAGCCCCATGACCGATCCGGGCGACGACGACACCGTCTGCCAGCCACCGTCCTGGGTGGGGAGCGAGCCGGTGCCCGCGTCGGGTCCGAAGGCGGGACGCGTCGAGGCCTTCGCGCCCGCGTGCGCGAGCTGGATGCCGATCGCGGCGCCGCGCTCGTGCGCGAAGTCGACGATCGGACGCCACGCGTCGCGCTGCGCGTCGTTCCAGATGCCCGTGTCCTGCCGCGAGATGCGCCCCTCGGGCACGACCGCGGAGGCCTCGACGACGAGCAGGCCCGTGCCGCCGGAGGCGAGCGCGCCGTAGTGCACGCGATGCCACGCGGCCGGCACGCCGTCGAACGCGTCGACCGAGTACATGCACATCGGCGCGATCCAGATGCGGTTGCGCAGGGTGAGCCCGCGGATGGTCAGGGGGTCGGTGATCGACGGCAATGGAGCTCCTCGCTTGGGTCGTCCACGACAGTCCAGCGCGTGCGCGGCGCAGGCATTCCCGCGCGCTCGGCGGCGCGGCATCCGCGAGCGTCGCGCTACCCCGCCGTGACGTCGTAGCGGTCGAGGTCCTCGCCGAAGTCGACGCGCACCGTCACGACGACGAACTCCGCCGGCTGCTCGATGGGACGGCGGATGCTCACCTCGAACGTCGCCGCGTGCGGGTCGTCGGCGCTGAGGGGGCCCACGACGTCGAACACCTCGAACGGCTCCGCCGGGTCGCGCTGCTGCAGCGCGGGGCACCCGCCGCTCGCCTCCGCCGCGCATGCGCGCACGAACGCGAGCGCGCTGGCCTCGACGTCGGCGTCGAGCTGCATCGACGTGCCGCCCCTCCACCGCACCGCGCCATCGGTCGCCGACACGACGAGCCCGTCGAGCTGCTCGACGACGAGCTGCGGCGGGGTGCGCACGGTGACGTCGTACGTGCCCGGCAGCATCCACACCGCCTGCTGGCCGCGCGCGATCGACGCCTCGACCGTGACGTCGCCGACGGTCTCGACCTGCACCGTGCCCGGCTGCAGCAGCACCGGCACCTCGAGGCCGTCGACGATGCGCCACGACTCCCGCGGACGTTCGAGCACGATGCGAGCGGTCTCGTCACGACGCTCGACGCGCACGGTGCAGTCGACGGTGGCGACGTCTGCGCCGATGCGCGGCGCATCGCACGAGACCTCCGGCGCGGCCTCGGGTGCGACGCCTGCGAGCAGCAGGCTGCTCGAGGCGATGGAGCCGTCGAGCGACACCGAGGGCGCTGCGGTCGCGCGGTCGGTCGACGCGACCACGGCGACGTAGGCGTCGACGAGGCCCTCGATCTCCGCCTGCGCCGCTCGCTCCTGCGCGGCCTGCACGCCGACGATGCAGCCCGACGCGACGACGATGCCCGCGACGAAGGCGACGAGGGGCGTGCGGATGCGTCGCCATGGGCTGCGCAGCTCGGCACCGTGCCCTGCGACATCGACCGCGGGGCCCGCCGTCGGGTCGGCGGATGCTGCGAGGCCCTCGCCGAGCACGGCACGCGGGGGCTCGTCGGACGGCTGCGGCGAGGCGTCGACGCCGGGCTCCTCCGGCATCTCGAAGTCGGGCATCCTCGCCACGGCACCTCCTCCCGCGAGGTCGACGCTACTCGCCGCCGCCCGCCGTGGCACCTGGCGCATGGTCGGCGCATGGCAGGTGCATGGTTGGGCTTCCTAGGCTGCTGCGATGCCGCCCGAGAGCCCCGCCCCGTGAACGTCACGACGCTGGTGCCCTCCGCATCCGTGGGCATGACGGTGCTCGCGGCGTTCGCGATCCTCGGCCCCGTCGCGGCGTGGTGGCTCGCATCGCGTCGGCGCGCGGCGGGCGTGCTCGCCGGGCTCCTGCTGCTGCCGATCCTCGTCCTCACGCTCACGCCGTCACGGCGCAGCGTGACGTTCGGATGCGCGATCGACTGGAGCCCGCAGCTGACGGCGCCCGAGCCGCTCGCGAACGTGCTGATGCTCGTGCCGTTCGCGCTCGCGCTCGCGGTCGCCACCGGCAAGCCGGTGCGGGCGGCGCTGGCGGGCTCGGCGCTGTCGTTCGGCATCGAGCTGGTGCAGGCGGTCGTGACGCCCATCGGTCGTTCGTGCGACACGAGCGACTGGATCGCGAACACCGCAGGCTCGCTCATCGGTGCGGGGCTCGCAGCCATCGGCATCGGCTTCGCAGGCTGGCAGCGCAGGCAGGTCGAGGCTGACGCGACGCGCTCGACGACGCGCGAGACGCAGCCGCAGGCCTGGTAGCGCGTCGTCGCCTCAGCCCTCCGCCGCGGCCGTCGCCCGACGAGCGAGCGCCGCGAACGCTGCAACGAGCTCGGGCGGCTCGACGCTCGACATCGCGGCGTCGAAGCGCGAGAACGATGCGGCGAGCGCCATCCACGACCACGCGCCGAGGGTGAGGCGGGTCGTGAGGGCGTCGACCTCCTCGGCCTCGCCGTCGCCTGCGAACGGTCGGACGCGCGCGGCGGGCAGCGCGAGCACGACCGAGCCGCGGCACGGCCACTCGCTGCCGGTCGTCGCGCCGCGGAATCGCGCGAGCACGAACGCGCGCGCGTCGCCGCCGGGCACGTCGCGACGCGCGAACCGCACGCCCGTCGGCGGCAGCGGCTGGATGCGGTCGACGCGCAGCAGCCGCCACCGCTCGCGTTCGGGGTCGAAGGCGACGAGGTACCAGCGGCCGCCCGCAGCGACGACGGCGTGCGGCTCGACGCGCCACGACGGCCCGTCGCGGCGGTCGTAGGCGATGCGCAGCACGTGGTCCGCGCGTTCGGCGGCAGCGACGGCCAGCAGCACGTCGGGGTCGACGGCGACGGCGCCTGCCGCATCGAGCGTCGTCACCTCGAGCGCGTCGACGCGGTGCCGCAGCGAGGCGGGCAGCACCTGCCGCACGGTCGCGAGCGCGCGCAGCGCGTCCTCTCCGATCGCGGTGCCGGATGCCGATGCGGTGCGCAGCGCGACCACGAGCGCGACCGCCTGCGCATCGTCGAAGCGCATGGGCGGCAGCTCGGCGCCCGCCTCGAGCCGATACCCGCCGTCCGGCCCCTTGGTCGCGTGGACGCGGTAGCCCATCTCGCGCAGACGATCGACGTCGCGCCGCACGGTGCGGGCGCTCACCTCCAGCCGTGCAGCGAGCGTCGCTCCCGGCCAGTCTCGCCGAGCCTGCAGCAGCGACAGCAGCGCGAGGAGACGCTCGGTCGGCGAGGACATGCGTCGACCCTACGTCGAGAAGCGGCCAGGATCCGACCGCCACTGCCGACACGCTGGAGCCCGCGCGTCAGGAAGCGACCCGGCGCATCGAACGAAGGAGCCACCATGTCCATCACCATCACGCCCCACCTCAACTTCCGCGGCACCGCTCGGGCGGCGCTCGAGCACTATCGCGACGCGTTCGACGGCGAGCTCGTCGTCGTCACGCACGCGCAGTCGTACGGCACCACCGATCCGGCGGAGTCCGACCTCGTCGGCTACGGGATCGTGACGGCGCCGTCGGGGTTCCGCATCATGGCGTTCGACGTGCCCGCCGAGCGCCCCTACGACCCGGGCATCACCCCCAGCTTCGTCTCGGCGCGCGGCACCGACGCCGACGAGCTCGCGGCAGCGTGGGCGCACCTCGCGGAGGCCGAGGGCGCGACGGTCGTCGTGCCGCTCGCGCCGTCGCAGTGGTCGCCGCTGTACGGCATGCTGCAGGACGCGTTCGGCGTCACGTGGGTGCTCGACGTCGAGGTCGCCTGGGGCTGAGCGCGCGCCACCCCGTCGCGACCGGCCGCGACGGGGCGCAGGCTACCCGGTACTCGCAGACCCTCCCGACGCAGCCACGCATCTGCTGGACTGGGGTGGTCGACCGAGACGCGGACGCAGTCCGCGCAGCGCCCACCAGGCCCGGCCGGCCCACCGCATCCGACATCCATTGGAGACCCATGCGCACCGTCGACGCCTACGCCGCGACCTCCGCCACCGACCCGCTCGTCAAGACCACGATCGAGCGCCGCGACGTCGGCGCGAACGACGTCCTCATCGACATCGCCTACGCCGGCATCTGCCACTCCGACATCCACACCGTGCGCGGCGAGTGGGGCGACACGACCTACCCGCTCGTCGTCGGCCACGAGATCGTCGGCGTCGTCGCCGAGGTCGGCAGCGACGTCACGAGCCACTCGGTCGGCGACCGCGTCGGCGTCGGCTGCATGGTGAACTCGTGCCGCACGTGCGAGGCCTGCCTCGCCGGCGAGGAGAACTACTGCCTCGAGGGCAACGTCGGCACCTACGCGTCGGTCGACCGTGACGGGACGATCACGCAGGGCGGCTACTCGACCCACGTGGTCGTCGACGCCGACTTCGTGCTGCGTGTGCCCGAGTCGATCCCGTACGAGGCGGCCGCGCCGCTGCTGTGCGCCGGCATCACGACGTACTCGCCGCTGCACCACTGGAACGTCGGCGAGGGCACGAAGGTCGCCGTCGTGGGCATGGGCGGCCTCGGCCACATGGCCGTGAAGATCGCCGCCGCGATGGGCGCCGAGGTCACGGTGCTGTCGCAGACCACGAGCAAGGAGGCCGACAGCCTCCACTTCGGCGCGACGGCGCACCACGCGACGAAGGACGAGGCGACGTTCGAGACCCTCGCGGGCACCTTCGACGTCATCCTCAACACGGTCAGCGCGAAGCTGCCGATCGACGCCTACCTCGGCCTGCTGCGCCGCAACGGCTCGCTCGTGAACGTCGGCGCCCCGGCAGAGCCGCTCTCACTCAACGTCTTCAACCTGCTCGGCGGCCGCAAGTCGTTCTCGGGCTCGATGATCGGCGGCATCCGCGAGACGCAGGAGATGCTCGACTTCTGCGCCGAGCACGGCATCGCGCCCGAGATCGAGCTCATCGAGGCGGCGCAGGTCAACGAGGCGTACGAGCGCGTGCTCTCGTCCGACGTGCGCTACCGCTTCGTGATCGACGCCTCCACGATCTGACGCAGCCGCGCGAGGTGACGCCCAGCGGGCCGCCGCCTGCACCTCGCACCTGCGTCACCGCTGAGCATCACCTCGCGCGCACCGCATTCGACGACGCCCCGACCGGCTCCCGGTCGGGGCGTCGTCGCGTGCGGGCTCAGCGACGATTCTGGCTGGCGAACACCTCGTCGTACGTGCCGTTCGCGACGGCGAAGCGCTGCCGGCGCACGCGTTCGACGAGCACCTGGGGCGCGTCGGGCTGCGTCTGCAGGATGTCGACGACCTCGGTCACGAAGTCCTCGAGCGGCAGCGCGTGCTCGGTGTCGGTGGCCGCGTTCAGCTGCGTGCGGGTGAGGGGCGGGGCGATCTCGATGACCTGCACGCTCGTCTCGCGCAGCTGCTCGCGCAGCGCCTCGGTGTAGGCGTGCACGCCGGCCTTCGTCGCCGAGTACGTGGGCGTCGCTGCCAGCGGCACGTAGGCGAGCCCGGAGGTGACGGTGAGGATGGCCGCGTCGGGGCGCGTGCGCAGGTGCGGCAGGAAGGCCTCGACGAGTCGGATGGTGCCGGTGAGGTTCGTGGCGATCGTGCGCTCGGCGACGTCGAGCGCGCCGGGCTCGCCGACCTGCTCGGGCTCCATGATCCCCGACATCGTGACGATGGCGTCGAGGTGCGGGTGCTCGGCCGTGACCTGCTCGGCGAGGGCGACGATCGAGGCCGCGTCGGTGACGTCGAGCACGTAGCCGCCCAGGCCGTGCTCGGCGCGGATCGCGTCGAGCCGCTCGCGTCGGCGACCGGCGACGAGCACGGTGCCGCCCGCGGCCTGCAGCCGCTGGGCGAGTGCGAGCCCGATGCCCGAGGTGCCGCCCGCCATGAGGATCGTGGTGCCGTCGATGCGCATGATGCTCCTTCGTGGGTGGTTCCACCGGAACTGTTCCGGCGTTACCGTCGATAACATACGCATGCGGGCGCGGATGTGCAAGTCGCTATCGCCGATCGGTTAGCATCGATCACATGGCCGCTCCCTCGGACACGCGCTCGCGCATCCTCGACGCCGCGAGCACGCTGCTCGACGACGGCGGGCGCGACGCCGTGACGACGCGCGCCGTGAGCGCCGCCGCAGGCGTGCAGCCACCGACGATCTACCGACTCTTCGGCGACATGGACGGCCTGCTCGACGCCGTCGCCGCCGCAGGCTTCGCCGACTACCTCGGGCGCAAGCACGCCATGGACCTCACCGACGATCCCGTCGCCGACCTGCGCGCCGGCAGCGAGATCCACGTGCGGTTCGGCCTCGAGCATCCCGCGCACTACCTGCTCATGTACGGCAGGCCCGACCGCGTCACCGACGCCTCGCGCGCGGCGCATGACCGTCTGACGATGCTCGTGGGCCGCATCGCGGCGGCCGGACGCCTCACCGTGAGCGTGCCGACTGCGGTCGCGATGGTGCACGCGTCGGGCACGGGCACGACGTTGCAGCTCATCGGCACGCCCGCTGCCGAGCGCGACCTCGCGCTGCCGGCGCGCATGATCGACAGCGTGCTCGCGACCATCACGGGCGACGCCCGCGACGCCTCGACCACGGCGGCGTGGGCGTCTGGCCTGCTCGGCGCTCTCGACGACCTGGATGCCGTGCTGTCTCCGGGCGAGCGAGCGTTGGCGTCCGAGCTGCTGCGTCGCGTCGCCGACGCGCGCTGACCGCGCAGCACGCCCGAGGCGCTGCGCCGCGTCGCCTGCCGACAGCCGATCCTGACGACGCCGAGATGCGCAACGGGCTCCCGCGCCGACGACCACCGCGGCAGCGTGGAGCCCATGACCGATGCAACCCAGCCCACCGCATCCGACCCCGACCTGCCCGTCGACCCCGACACGGCCGAGCCCGCCCCGGAGGCGCCCGACCCCGACCAGCCGACGGATCCGACCACGCCCGGGCTCGACGCCCCCGCCGAGCCGGGCGCCCCGACGGCGCCGTCCGTCTCGCCCACGGCCGCGTACGGCGGCCCCGTGACGACCGAGCTCGGCGACCCCGAGGCGCTGCGCGACTCGACGGAGCGCGGCCAGCACGACTGACGCGCCGACGCCTCGCGGCGCCGTGAACGCGAAGAAGCCCCTCGCACTGCGAGGGGCTTCTGCTCTGCGCGCCCGGAGGGATTCGAACCCCCAACCTTCTGATCCGTAGTCAGATGCTCTATCCGTTGAGCTACGGGCGCATGGCCTCGAGGGCCGTGGACCAGCATAGAGGACCACGACCCCCGGCGCGAATCGGCGTGGCGCGAGCCGCGCCGACCGATCAGAGCGGCGTGATGTTGGAGGCCTGCAGACCCTTCTGGCCCTGCGTCACCTCGAACTCCACCTTCTGATCCTCGTCGAGCGTCTTGAAGCCCGACGATGCGATCTGCGAGTAGTGGGCGAAGAGGTCGGCGCTGCCGTCATCGGGGGTGATGAAGCCGTAGCCCTTGCCCGAGTCGAACCACCTCACGGTCCCAGTGGCCATGAGTCTCCCTTGTCATGCTGTGGTGCTGCGTCGGTGCACGGCTGCTGCCGTCGGCCGGGCGGAAGGCAGCCCCTGTCCCCCACCTGGCGTGCTCTCACGCTAGCGAACCGGCCCTGAGGCCTCGAGCGACGAAGGTGCCGATTCTGTAACGGTCCGCCACGACCGGCACCGCCGTCAGCGGTGCACGAAGCCGGGGTCGCGCTTCTCGCGGAAGGCGGCCATGCCCTCCTTCTGGTCCTTCGTGTCGAACTGCGCAGCGAACGCGTGGCGCTCGAATCGCAGACCCTCGGCGAGCGAGGTCTCGAGGGCCGCGTCGAGCGCCGCCTTCGCGGCGTACAGGCTCGGCAGCGACTTCGCCGCGATGCCGTCGGCGATGGATGCGACCTCGTCGAGCAGGTCGTCGGCGGGCACGACGCGCGACACGAGGCCTGCGCGCTCGGCCTCCTCCGCACCGATGAGTCGGCCGGTGAGCACCATGTCGGCCGCCTTGTAGAAGCCGATCGCGCGCACGAGACGCTGCGTGCCGCCGATGCCGGGGATCACGCCGAGGTTCACCTCGGGCTGGCCGAACCTCGCGGTGTCGGCCGCGACGATGAGGTCGCACATCATCGCGAGCTCGCAGCCGCCGCCGAGCGCGTAGCCGGAGACCGCGGCGATCACGGGCGTGCGCACGGCAGCGAATCGCGGCCACAGCCCGAAGGCGTCGTCGACGAGCCAGTCGACGCTCGTCTTCGACTCCATCTCCTTGATGTCGGCGCCCGCCGCGAAAACCTTCGCGGAGCCGGTGAGCACGATCGCGCCGATCCCCTGGTCGGCGTCGAACGCCGTCGCCGCCTCGACGACCTCGCGCATGAGCTGCTCGTCGAGGGCGTTGAGCGCCTCTGGCCGGTCGAGGGTGATCCAGCCGACGCGCCCGCGCGTCTCGACGCGGATGGTCTCGGGGGCGTCGGTCATGGCGTGCTCCTCATCGTGGGGTCGTCGCGGTCGGGGTCGGCAGGTCGGGGATCGGCAGGTCGAGGTCGCCGCCCGGCGGCGGGGCGAAGTACGCCTCGACGTCGGCATCGGCGACCTCGGCGAGGGTCGCGGGCTGCCAGCGCGGGTCGCGGTCCTTGTCGACGAGCTGCGCGCGGATGCCCTCGGCGAGGTCGTGGGTGGCGATGGCGTGCGCGACGATGCGCAGCTCCTGTGCGAGCGCCGCCTCGAGGTGCGGCAGGTCGGCGCCGCGACGACGCGCCTCGGCGGCGACGCGCAGGCCGGAGGGCGACTTCGATCGGATGAGCGCGGCCGTCTCGCGATCCGCCTCGCCGCCCGCGTCGAGCGCTGCGAGCACGCCGTCGACCGTGGGCTCGTCGAACGCGGCAGGCACGTCGTCCCCGGCGCCGGCTGCGGCGTCGGTCGCGAGCGCGGCGATCGCGGCATCCGCGTCGTCGTGCTCCAGGCGCCCCACGAGGTCGTCGAGCCGGTCGGCGGGCACGTGGTGGTCGGCGAGGCCCGCACGGATGGCGGCGGCGGGGCCGACGGGCTGGCCCGTGAGCGCCATCCACGCCCCGACCCTGCCCGCGGCGGGTCGCGACAGCAGCCAGGAGGCGCCGACGTCGGGGGCGAAGCCGATCGTCACCTCGGGGAAGCCGAGGCGGGTGCGCTCGGTGACGACGCGATGGGAGGCGTGGCCGGAGATGCCGACGCCCCCACCGAGCACCACGCCGTCCTGCAGGGCGACCACGGGCTTCGGGAAGCGGGCGACCGCGGCGTCCATGCGGTACTCGTCGCGGAAGAACTGCAGCGTGCCGTCGATCTCGCCGTCGAGGATCGCGCGCCGCAGCCCCACGACGTCGCCGCCTGCGCACAGCCCCCGCTCGCCGGCGCCGCGGATCACGACCGTGCGCACCGCATCGTCGTCGCGCCAGGCGTCCAGCGCGTCGAGCACGGCGAGCACCATGCCGTGGGTGAGGGCGTTCATCGCCCTGGGCCGGTCGAGGGTGATGATGCCGAGCCGACCGCGGCGCTCGACGACGACGTCTTCGCTCATGCGCCCACGCTATCGAGCGCTGCGGTCACGGCACGAGGAGGTCGCGCCTGCGGAGGGTCAGAGGACGGGCGCCTGCTGCTTGCCTGCGGCGATCTGCTCGGCCTCCTGCTCGGTGACGAGCACCAGGCCACGCGTCGAGTTCGCCATCTCCATGAGCGACTCGAGCCATGCGCCGTTCAGCTGCGGCACCCGCGAGCCCGAGAATCGGAACTCGAGCGGGATCGACGGCGACATCCACAGCGACACGCGACCCGAGCCTGCGTGCGCGTCGACGGTCCACGACAGCAGGAACGACTCCTGCCTGCGCAGCTTCGCCGAGACGACAGCCTTGACGTGCGCGAGCATCCGATCTTCGATCTCGTACTGCGTCGCGCCGGCGTAGGTGAGGTGGCCCATGCCTCCATCCTACGACGAGTTCGCGGCAAGATGGTTCACGTCGTGGTTTCGAGAATGCCGTGATGGTGCGGTAACTAGTTCGCCTGACTAGCCATCTCTCTACGCTTCTTCCATCGCCGGGGCCCCTGCCGCTGGAATCCGCGCTGTCAGCGGTCACGCACTGGCACGGCAGACGCAAGGGCCTGGCCCCGACCCGGCGCGACTGGTGTGATCGATGCGGATCGAGAGGAGCCAGGGAATGGGACGTCTGCACTACGGCGACGACGGGGCGGTCGCGCAGCTCGCCGACGAGGATCTGGAGCATCTGCAGGTCGTGATCGTCAACAAGCTGCGCCGCTCGGAGCCGTTCCTGCTGACGATCGACTCCGAGGACGCGCTCGAGCCGACCCTCGCCTTCTGGATCCACGAGCACGCAGACCTGCGCTTCGCGTTCGACCGTCGCGAGCAGAGTCCCACCGATCGCACGCGCCTCGAGCACATGATCCAGCAGGCGTCGACGACGTCGGGGCTGCACCTGCACGCCGCCTGACGACCGACAGTCTCGGCTGGCGGAGGACGACGGCTCGTCGTCGGCGGCGGCGATCAGTCCAGTGCGTCGCGCGACGCCTGCCATGCGACGTGCTCGTGCGCGTAGCGCTCGACCTGGCTCGCGTCGGGTTCGATGGGCGTCAGCGCGATCCCGAGGCGGTCGCGCGCCTCGTCGAGCCCTGCGACGAGTCCGGCGCCGAGGAGCGCCAGGCCCGCGGCGCCTGCGAGCGTGACGTCTGGCTCGCTCGCGACGAGCACGCGGCGCCCCAGGATCGCCGCCCGCATGCGCACGACCTGCTCGGAGCGCGTCGAGCCGCCGGCGAGGATGATGGGCGCGCTGCCAGACGGATCGAGCACGTCGACGCCCTCGCGGACGACGTGGCTCGCCCCCTCCTGCGCAGCACGCAGGATCTCGGCAGGCCCATGCTCGTGGGACTGCCCGAGGAGGGCACCGAGGTCGTCGGCCCGCCAGCGAGGGAACCGCGAGCCCGACATGCTCGGGACGACGCGCAGCCCCCGCGCACCGAGCGGCACGGCAGCGAGCTCGTGCTCGTCGACCGCGCCCACGAGCCCGCGCCAGCGAGCGACCGCCCCTCCCGTCATGCCCGTCGCGCCGCCCGCGACCCATCGGCCGGGCTCGAGCGCGGGGTTGCAGACGGCGCCCGCGGGCGCATCCGTCGGGCGATCGAGCAGCCGGCCGAGGACGTCGGTGGTGCCTGCGACGTCGGCGATCGCATCCGTGCGCGTGCCCAGCAGGATCCCGATGCCCGCCGACCCGTCCGGGGAGCCGGAGACCACCGTCGTACCCTCGGCGAGCCGGCAGCGCGCGGCCGCAGCCGCGTCGAGGGTCGCGACGGGCGCGTGCGGTGTCGCGAGCGCCGGCAGCCACGCGCGCGGCACGCCGACGGCGTCGACGGCATCCGACCAGGTGCGCTCGGCGACGTCGAGCGCGAGCGTGTACGCGGCATCGACCGTGTCGGTGCCGATGTGGCCCGTGAGGCGGGCGACGAGCAGATCCTTCGGGCTCAGCACGGCAGCCACCCTGCGCGCGACGGCCGCATCCAGCAGCGTGGCCGCGAGGGCGAGCCCGCCGCCGGCGAGCGCCGACCGACCCGAGGCCGCCAGGATGCGTGCGCGCACGTCGACGGGCAACGCTGCGAGCGTGTCGACGCCGCGAGCGTCGGACCACGAGCCCGGGTCGACGACGGGGCGCAGGTCGTCGTCGACGGCGACGGCGCCGATGTGGGCGGCGATCGCGAGCGCGGCGGGCCGGCCGTCGACCTCGAGCATCGCGATCGCACGCTCGACGTCGGCCTGCAGCGCGTCGGCGTCGTACGTCGCGCCCCCCACGCTCTCGCGACGGGACACGCGGGTCGAGCGGACCACTCCCACCTCGGTCGACACGAGGGCTGCGCGCACGGCGGAGGTGCCGACGTCGACCGCGACGACGGCGCGCGACAGGTCGATCACTCTGCGTCGATCCGCAGCAGCAGCGGGAAGCTCGGCAGCGTCCAGCCGTGCGTGAACTCCACCGGCTCGTCGGCGTCGGTGTACGTCGTGCGCATGCCGCGCAGCACGGCGACGCCGGGGGCGACGCGCAGCAGCGCAGCCTCGTCGATGCCGAGCATCTCGGCCGTCATCGACTGGTCGGCCCAGCGCAGGCGCACCCCGTGGCGTTCGGTGAGCGTGCGGTAGAGCGAGCCCCCCACGAGCGGCTCGCGCGTGAGGCTCGGCGCGAACCGCGACGGGATCCACGAGTCCTGCAGCGCAGCGGGCGCCCCGTCGACCAGTCGCACGCGCGTGAGGCGGTGCACGGGATCGCCGGGCTCGACGCCCAGCGCCTCGGCGATGTCGGCAGGTGCCTCGACGAGCTCGGCGCGCACGACCTCGCTGGTCACCTCGACGTCCGCGTCGGCGAGCTCGGCGGCGAACGACCGCAGTCGGTCGATGTGCCGCCCCTGCCGCGCCTGGTCGCGCACGAAGGTGCCGCTGCCGTGCTTGCGCACGACCACCTCGTCCGAGGCGAGCAGGTCGAGCGCCTGCCGCACGGTCATCCTGCTGACGCCGTAGCGCTTGGCCATCTCCTGCTCGCTCGGCAGTCGCATGCCCGGCTCGAGCGTGCCGGCGCGCACCTGCTGCACGATGTCGTCATGGATGACCGAGTACCTCGGAGCCCGTTGCATCAGATCGCGCCCTCCGCTCGCAGCCGCTCGACGTCGTCGGCCGACATGCCGAGGATGTCACGGTAGACGTGATCGTTGTCCTCCCCCACGCGCGGCGGTGCCTTGCGCACCGTGGGAGGCGACTTCTCCATGTGGATGGGGTTCGCCGGCATGCGGATGGTGCCGAGATCCGGGTGCTCGGCCTCGACGACCATGCCGCGCGCCGCGATCTGCGGCGACGCCGCGACCTCGGCGACCGATGCGACCTTTGCGTAGGGCACGCCCGCCTCGTCGAGCGCGGCACCGATGGCCTCGCACGTGCGCGAGCCCGCCCACGCCTGGATGATGCCCTCGAGATGCTCCTGGTCGGCCATGCGGCCCTCGACGGTCTGGAACCGCTCCTCGGCTGCGAGATCCTCACGACCCATGACGGCGCACAGCCTCGGGAAGAGCGACGCCGTGCCCGCCTGGATGTAGATGGGACCGTCGGCCGCCTCGTAGACGTTGACGGGCGCCGTGAGCAGATCGCGCGAACCCGACCGCGGCATCTCGAGGCCCAGCATGAGCTCGGCGATGAGGCGCGTGCCGAGCGCCGAGAACATCGTGTCGTACGAGGCGACGTCGACGAGCTGCCCCTCGCCGGTGCGCGCGCGGTGCATGAGCGCGGCGAACGCGCCGATCGCGCCCTGGTAGCCGGTCGTGTAGTCCGCGATGTAGGTGCCCGAGAGCGTGGGCTTGCCATCGGGCTCCCCCGTCATGCTCATGAGCCCGGACGATGCCTGCGAGATGGCGTCGAACAGCGCGCGCTTCGAGTCGGGTCCCGTCTGACCGAATCCCGAGATCGAGACGAGGATGACGTCGTCGTTGAGCTCGCGCATGCGCTCGTATCCGAGCCCCATGGCCTCGAGGGTGCCAGGACGGTAGTTCTCGATGACGACGTCTGCCCATCGCACCAGGTCCTCGAGGATGCCGAGGGCCTCCGGATGCCTGGTGTCGAGCGAGGCCGCCTGCTTGTTGCGGTGGTACAGGAACATGTAGATGCTCTCGCCCTGCCAGTACGGCCCGTGGTGCCGGGAGTCCTCGCCTCGCGGGCGTTCGACCTTCACGACCTCGGCGCCGAAGTCGCCGAGGATCTGTGCGCACAGCGGCCCGGCGATGAACCTCGACAGGTCGAGCACCTTCACGCCCTCGAGCGGTCCTGCGCCCGCGGCGCCTGCTCCTGCAGCCTGCATCATCGCAGCCTCCTCGTCTCTCGTGTCGGGTGCGCGCTCACGCCTCGTGGGGTGCGAATGCCGGATACGTCCATGCGTCGGCCGCACGGTCGAGCACGACGTCCACGAGCAGCGGCCTGCCAGAGGCGAAGCCATCGCGCACGGCGGCGACCAGGGCGTCGACGTCGGTGACGCGCACCCCATCCAAGCCCATGCCGCGAGCGACCTGGGCGAAGTCGACGTCGAGGAAGTCGACGCCGATCGTGCGCCCGTCGAAGTGCAGCACCTGCTCCTGGCGGATGTTGCCGTACGACGAGTCGTTGAGCACGACGACCACCGCCGGCCCGCCTGCGCGGGCGAGGGTCTCGAGCTCGCCGAGGCTCATGCCGAGGGAGCCGTCGCCGATGAGGGCGAGCACGGGCCGCGTCGCGTCGTCGACGACGGAGGCGACGGTCGCCGGCAGCGCGAAGCCCATGTTGCCGAAGCCGACGGGCTTGATGTAGCGGTAGGGCTGCTCCATCTCCCACAGGTACGACCAGACGCCCGGGTTGCCTGCGTCGGGGATGAGCACGGCGTCGGAGGGCGTGACGGCACGCAACGCGCGGACGACGACCGCAGGCGACACCGTTCCTTCGTTCGCTGGCGCGAGGTCGTCGGACATCGCCCACCAGTCGCGCTCGGCCTGCTGCAGCTCGGCGATCCAGTCGGCACGACCGTCGCGGGCCGACTGGGCCTCGTCGGCCGTGGCTGCCAGGAGGTCGCGGGAGAAGGCTGCGAGGTCGCCGACGACGCCGGTGGTGACCTCCGAGTAGTAGCGGCCGATCATCGTCGGGTCGACGTCGACCTGCACGACGTCGGGCAGCACGCGGCGCCAGCGCGTCGTCGACACCGCGTTGAGGCTGTTGCCGAGCGCGAGCACGAGGTCGGCGTCGCCGATGACGCGCGTCGACAGGTTGGTGCCCATGCGGCTGAGGGCACCGAACACGAGCGGGTGCGTCGTCGGCACGGCACCCATGCCGTTGAACGTCGTGATGACGGGGATCGAGAGGGCGTCGGCGAGCGCGAGCACGTCCTCGGACGCCTGCGCGCGGTTCGCGCCGTTGCCGACCCAGATGACGGGCCGCTCGGCGGCGAGGACGCGCGCAGCGATCTCGGCGACGCGATCGGCACCGGCGACGGGACGCGAGCCCACCCACGAGCGCAGCGGATGCACCTCCGGCACCGCTGGCGCGTCGAACGTCTGCTCGATCGTGTCGCGAGCGAAGTCGAGGTGGATGGGGCCGGGGTTGCCGGTCATCGCGTTGACGTACGCCTCCGCCATCGCCTGCGTGATGCTCGCCTGATGCGCGACCAGACGCGACCACTTCGTGAACGGCTTGAAGATCTCGACGTGGTCGGCGTTCTGCGCGTCGTCCTTGTGGATGTTCTCGCCGTTGTTGTTGCACGTGACGATGAACGCGGGACTCGAGTCGCGGAAGGCGCCGCCGACGCCGGTGAGCAGGTTCGTCGCGCCCGGTCCCGTCGTCGCGATCGCGACGGCCGGGCGGCCGGTGAGCCGCCCGTAGGCGTCGGCCATGACGGCGGCGGCGTTCTCGTGCCGCGTGTGGACCATCTCGATGCTGGGGCTGTCGATGATGGCGTCGGTGATGGCGAGCGTCTGCCCGCCGACCACGCCGAACACCTTCGTGATGCCGAGCGACTCGAGCATCTGCACCACGAGCTTGCCGCCGGTGATCTCGTTCGTCATGTTCGTCTTCCTCTTCACTGTGGTCACTGGTCGGTCTCGTGCGAGACGCGGATCTCGGATGGGAGGGGCGCGCTCGCCCATCCCGCGGCGCTGAGGGCTCCGTCGGCCCTTCGCACCCACACCTGCGCATGCACGCGGTCGTCGTCGACGCCGGTGACGACGCCGCCGATCTCGATGGGCTCGTGGACGTCGACGGTCTGCAGGAACTTCACGCGCAGCCAGCCGCCTGCGAGGAACCCTGTCCCGAAGGTCCGCGTCAGCAGCTCGGCGATCGCCGCGAACTGCTGCTGCCCCTGCACGATCGGCACGCGCATGCCGCCGGCCCTCGCGAGGTCGAGGTCGTTGTGGATGTTGCGGACGTACTCGCCGATGCGCGAGAACACCGCCGCCTGCTCGGTCGTGAACGTCTTGCCGAGCGTCGGCAGCACCTGCCCGGCGCTCGGCGACGCGGAGTCGAACGGCGGCGCGTCGGCGGGCACCTCGCCCGTCACGCGCTCGTCGGCTGACGCTGGGGTCGCGCTGCCGCGGCCGGCGACGTCGCCGGGGCGCGTGCGCAGGATCTCGACGCCGCGGTGGCGCAGGATGCTGCGGCCGTCCGAGCCCGTCGCCGTCGCCTCCATGACGACGTAGCCCTGCCCGCGCCGCTCGTAGGCCTCTGTGTAGGTGCCCTCGAGCGTCACCTCCTCGTCGAGGAAGGCGGGCGAGTCGAACCAGAGCTGCTCCTCGGTGTGCAGACCCACGACTCGGCTCGCGGCGTAGACCGTGGTGAAGAGCTGCACGAGGTCGTTGCCCAGCAGCGACGCATGCCCGATGCGGCGCCCGTCGAACGGGCTCGCGTGGAGGTGCCACGCGTGGTGATCGTCCTGCGTGAAGGCGAAGCGCTTGATCTTGTGGTCGTCGACGACGACCGTGATGGGGCCGAGCCGCTCGGGGATCGCGAGCTGCTCGAACTCGGGCTCCTTGAGCCCGGCCTCGAGGTCGTCGACGTCGCGTGCGCGACGCGGATCCGTGAGGTCGCGGGTCATCGCTGCTCCTCCCCGATCGCGTTCATGTCGGCCTTGTTCGTCTCGGGCGCGAGGTAGGCGCAGACGCCGCCCAGGATCAGCGCGAGCACGGTGATGAGCGCGATGGGCCACGGATCGCCGCCGGTCGCCGCGAAGATCGCCGTCGAGGCCAGGGGCCACAGGCCGATGAGCACCGAGGGCAGCTGCGCGGCCAGCGAGACGCCCGTGTAGCGCACCTTCGTGCCGAACAGCTCTGAGAAGAACGACGGCTCGACGCCGTAGACGGCGCCGACGCCGATCGCGTAGGCCACCGCGTAGATGACGTACATCATCGGGATGTTGCCGGCGTCGAGGATCCAGAAGAACGGGAACGACACGGCGGCGCCCACCGCGGCTCCGAGGATGAAGACCGCGCGACGGCCGATGCGGTCGCTGAGCCTGCCGAAGAAGTAGTACGTGTAGATGGCGATGGCAGCGGCGATCGTGGACGCCCAGAGGATGTCGGTGCGGCCGATGTCGGTGTAGTTCGTCGCGAACGTGAGGCCGATCGTGAGGATGATGTAGCCGAACACGGCCTCGCCGAAGCGCATGCCCATCGCGAGCAGCAGCGGACGCTTGAAGCGGCGGAAGAGCTCGGCGAGCGGCAGCTGCTCCTTGGGCCCATCGGCATCGGCCTTCGCCTCGATGGCCTCCTGCGCCGCCTGGAACGTCGGCGTCTCGGTGAGCTTGAAGCGGATGAAGAGACCGACGCCGATCAGGATCGCGCTCAGCAGGAACGGCAGGCGCCATCCCCACGACAGCAGCTGCTCGTCCGGCAGCGTCGACACGATCGCGAAGATGCTCGTCGACATCACGAGGCCGACGGCGTTGCCGATCTGCGGGAAGCTGCCGTACGCGCCGCGCTTGCCCTCCGGGGCGTACTCGACGGCCACGAGCGATGCGCCACCCCATTCGCCGCCGACGCCGAAGCCCTGGATGAGCCGCAGGACGACCAGCAGGATGGGCGCGGCGATCCCGATCTGCTCCGTCGTGGGCAGGAGCCCGATGCAGAACGTCGCGATGCCCATGAGCATGAGCGTCGTGACGAGCGCCGCCTTGCGTCCGAACTTGTCGCCGAAGTGCCCGAAGACGACCCCGCCGAGCGGGCGGGCGAAGAAGCCGACGCCGAAGACGGCGAACGCCGCGAGCGTGCCGTAGATCGGGTCGCCGTCGCTGGGGAAGAAGAGACGGCCGAACACGAGCGCGGAGGCCGTGCCGAAGATGAAGTAGTCGTACCACTCGACGGCGGTGCCGACGAGGCTCGCGACTGCTGCACGGCGTGCGAGCCGTGTGCGTTCGCGCTGATCGGTGGGGGCTGTGGCTGCCATGGTGACTCCTTCGTCGTGATGGGGTGCCGGGACGGGTGCTCGACGCCGGGCTCGATGGCGCCGACGCCGAGCGGTCGTGGGGACTCGGTGCGTGGGATTGCTCGACGCTCGGAGCGCCGCGCTGAGGGTCAGACCAGCGTCGTCGGTCTGCGGTCGTCGTCGTCGATGGCGGCGGATGCCCAGCCGACGGCCGTGCGGGTGCCGTCGGCCTTCTCGACCCAGACCTCGACCTCGAGGCGGCCATCGTGCTCGCCGAGCACTGCCCCGGAGGTCGTGAGCCGCTCGTCGACGAACGCCGGCGAGACGAACCGCAGGTCGAGGTCGCCGGTCGTGAACCATGCGGCGCCGAAGACGTCGACGAGGTTCGCGAGCACGTGGCCGGTCTGCTGCTGGGCCTGCACGATGGTGCGATCGAGCCCGGAGGCCGCCGCCTTCTCGATGCTCGTGTGCACGTTGGCGAAGCCACGGCCAGCCCAGGAGAAGACGGACATCTGGTCTTGCGAGAACGCGGTCGTCCTGGCTGGCAGCGCGGCGCGCTCCTGCAGACCGTGCGTCGCGCGAGTCGCGACGGGCAGCGTGTCGTCGACGGTGCCGAGCACCGTGCGCGAGCGCTGCTCGCCCTCCGAGCGCCTGCCTCCCACGACGTCGCCCGCGACGGTCCGCATGATCTCGCGGCCGACGTGCTCGACGAGCACGCGACCGTCGGCACCCTTGGCCGTGGCCTCGAGCGTGACGTAGCCCTGGCCGCGCCGCTCGTACTTCTCGGTGTACCCGCCCTCGATCGTCACGGTCTCGCCGTGGCGGATGGGCGAGCGGAAGCGCAGGTGCTCGTGGGTGTGGAGGCCCTGCGCCGTGTTGCCGTCGTACCCCTGGTAGAAGAGGAACAGCAGCTCGTTGGCGAGCACCAGCGGATGGGCGACCGGGCCACCGAAGGGCGAGTCGACGAAGTACCAGTCGCGGAAGTCGTCCTGGGCGAAGGCGTGGTCGAGCACCGTGCGGCGATCGACGAGCACCTCGACGGGGCCGAACGTCTCGGGCACCTCGACCAGCTCGTACCGGGCTTCCTTCAGCGACATCGTCGTCGCTCCTCTCGTCGCGTCATCGGGGCAAGTCGTCTAGACGACTAGATGAACCGTACGACGAGATGAGCGATGCGTCAAGCGGAGGCCCTGCGAGACGCGCGCCCAGCATCAAGACGGGCTCGCGCCAGTCGAGGGCGGCGTGGAAGGACGTCGCGACGTGGGTCAGCGGCACTCGAGGGCTCCCGACCGCGTCGCCGTCGCCCGCGCCATGACGCGCTCGGGGATGATCGCGACGGGTCCGGCAGCGAGGCGTGCGGTCATGGAGTGGGTGGAGGCGCGGTTGCCGCGGCTCCAGCGCGGGGAGGCCGACCCCGCACCGATGCTGCGCCGAAGGCTCAGGCGCGCCTCGTGCGTGCGCCTGAGCCTTCGGCCGGTCGTGTCGGCGCCGGTCAGCGGCCCGTGCGGCCGAGCCGGATGGCCGCGCGAGGCACGCCGACGATGAGCGCGAGCGCGCCCACGAGCAGGGCGAGCCCTGCGATGGCGAGGCCGGCGAGCGGGGCACCACCGGTCACGGGCAGCTCGCCGCCCGTGCTGCTGCCGCCACCGCCACCGCCGCCGCTGCCGCCACCGCCACCGCCCGGCACGCTCGGCGCCGGCGCCGAGGGGGCCGGTGCCGAGGGGCCGGGACCTGTCGGCGGTGCCGACTCCTCCGGCGGCGTGACGGGCGGCGACGCCACCGGCGGCGCGTCGGCGATCGTCACGGTGTAGGTCTCGGAGTCGTCCTCGCTGTCGGGGTTGTCCGCGATCACCGTGAAGGTGAAGTCTCCTGGCGTCGTGGGCGTGCCCGAGATGACGCCCGTGACCTCGTCGATCGCGAGTCCTGGCGGCAGCGACCCCTCGACCGTGTAGGTCGGTGCCGGCGTGCCGTCGGCGACCACCGTGAACTCGTACGTCGTGCCGACGGTGCCGTCCGGAGGCGCGGGCGACGTGATGCTCGGCACCGTGGTCTCGACGACCGTGCCCGTCGTGGGGCACGGGGCCGGCACGGTGATGGTGTTCGTGTCGAGCGTGACGGCACCGGTCAGCGCGAGCAGCCGGCCCTGCACGGTGGCGGCGGCCACGAGCGAGATGCTCTCCTGCGCCACGATCGTGCCCGCGAAGTCCGCGCTCTCGCCGAGGGTGGCTGAGGTGCCGACCTGCCAGAACACGTTGCAGGCGCTGGCTCCGCCCGAGAACGTCATCTCGGTGTTCGCGTTGATCGTGAGGGCGCTCTGCACCTGCATGACCCAGACCGAGCGGTCCGAGCCCTCGAACGCGAGGGCGCCGTTCACGGCCAGGTCGACCGCGCCGCCCGTGTAGGTTCCGGGCGAGAGCGTGAGCCCGTCGAGCTGGGTGATGTCGAGCGACTGCGGCGTGAGGCTGTCGGCGACGCCGTAGGCGATGGTCGCATCCTGCCGGGCGAGGGCGGCGACCTCCTCGCCGTAGTACTCGTCGCCGTTGATCACGGATCCCTGCCCGCCATCGAGGCCGGTGACCGACGAGGCGTCGTTGGGGCTGATGCCCACGTCGCCGTTCAGGACGGACGGCCCGCTGTTCGAGACGCCGACGGCCCCGAGCACGGCGAACGGCTCGGCGCTTCCGAGGTCGACAGGACCGTCGACGGCGGTGTCTGCAGCGGCGACCGCCGCTGACGAGAGGAAGATGGCGGACGCCGCGACCAGAGCCGCACCGCCCTTGAGGGTCCTACGAGAGACGGTCGTGCGGGCCATGTGGCCACCTGACTGCGAAGAGGAGCCAATGGCACGGCCCTCGAAGTCGCGAGCAGCATGTTCCCGGTTGCGCTGAGGCAACCTCAGAACCATGTACCCCACAATGCACATGGAGGCGGAGCGTCGCCGCCCCGACGGGCGCGGCCGATCGCGATGCCGCGGCGGCGAGTCGTGCCGACAGGGCTCGCATCGTCGCCGCTCAGCCGGCGAGACGTACCCGCGTCTGGTCGTGGGACGCGTCGATGGCGTCGATGTAGGCGGAGATCGCGTCGCGGTTCTGCGTCAGGAAGTCGATCTTCTCCGACATCCGATCGCGCTCGTTCACCAGCGTCTCTCGCAAGCCCGGCTCCGCATCGTGGACGACGATCGTCCGCGACTGATGCAGGCACGGAAGGATGTCGGACACGATGCGCGTGGGGATGCCTGCATCCACGAGCCCGCGGATCTTCAGCACGCGATCGACGAGGTAGTCGTCGTAGTCCCGGTAGCCGTTGTCGAGCCGGTTCGGCGTGATGAGCCCTTGCTCCTCGTAGTACCGCAGCATTCGCGCGGGCACGCCGGTCCTCGATGCGAGCTCACCGATGCGCATGAGACCTCCGACTTGACATTGACAGTAATGGCAACGTTGAGACTAGCAAGGGGTGGCCGAGCGAGCCACGCGAGGAGGACACCATGACCACCATCGGCTTCATCGGCAGCGGCAACATCGGCAGCGGCGTCGCACGCCTCGCGATCGCGGCGGGCTACGACGTCGTCATGAGCAACAGCCGGGGCCCAGAGACCCTCGCCGACCTCGTCGCGGAGCTCGGCCCGAAGGCTCGAGCCGCCACGCCGCCCGAGGCTGCGGCGGCTGGCGACCTCGTCGTCGTGACGGTCCCGCTGCACGCATACCCGGACGTTCCGGTCGAGCAGCTCCGGGGCACGACCGTCATCGACACGAACAACTACTACCCCGACCGCGACGGCCACATCGCCGAGCTCGACGACGAGTCGACCACGACCGCCGAGCTGCTGCAGGCGCACCTGCCGCAGTCGCACGTCGTGAAGGCGTTCAACAGCATCTACTTCCCGCACCTCACAGCGCTCGCACGGCCGAGCGGCGACGCGCAGCGCTCCGTGCTGCCGATCGCCGGCGACGACGCCGACGCGAAGGCCGCGGCGACCGCGTTCCTCGATGCGATCGGCTACGACGCGCTCGACGTCGGTCCGCTGTCGGAGGGGTGGCGGTTCCAGCGCGACCTGCCCGCCTACACCGCGCCGTACTTCGGCGACCCCGAGGACCCGACCGTGGGCCGCCCCGTCGGCCGCGAGGAGCTCGAGGCACGCCTCGCCGAGGCGAAGCGGTACCGGGACCTCTGAGCGGAGCCCACCTCGGCCACCGGCAGGTGGCCGCTCCTCGGCGCGCCTGGACTGGGGGCACCACGACAGACACGAAGGATGACCATGACCACCGACCGCCAGATGATCCTCGGCATGCAGCTGGGCAACGGGTACGGCTCGCAGGCCTCGGCCTGGCGCTTCCCTGGCGTCGACCCCGCCAACTACGCCAGCTTCGACGCGCAGGTGCGCTACGCGCAGGCCGCCGAGCGCGGCAAGCTCGCGTTCCTGTTCCTGCCCGACTTCCCCGGCATCCAGACCGACGTCGCCCACGACTCCCCGCAGATCACGCTCGAACCGATGCTCACCCTCGCGGCGATCGCTCGCGCGACCGAGCGCATCGGCCTCGTCGCGACCGGCTCCACGACGTTCAACGAGCCGTTCAACCTCGCCCGCCAGTTCAAGGCGCTCGACGTCATGAGCCACGGACGCGCCGGATGGAACGCCGTCACCACGAGCGACCCCGGTGCGGGCGCGAACTACGGGCAGGCCATCGCGCCCCGCCCCGAGCGCTACCAGCGCGCACACGAGACCATCCAGATCGCGCAGGCGCTCTGGGGCAGCTGGGAGCAGGACGCCTGGATCCACGATCCCGCGTCCGGACGCTTCGCCGACCCCGCGAAGATCCAGCCGATCGGCATGCAGGGCACCTACGTCGCATCCCGCGGCCCGCTGCCCATCCCACCATCAGAGCAGGGCCAGCCCGTGATCTTCTCCGCCGGCGGCGGCCAGAACGGGCTCGGGATCGCCGGCCGGTACGCCAGCGGCGTCATCGGGGCGACCTTCACGATCGAGGATGCCCGCGCGCAGCGGGAGGCGGCTCGCGACGCCGCCCGTCGTGCAGGTCGCGACCCCGACGAGGTGAAGTTCTTCGCAGGGGTCATGCCTGCCATCGGCCCCACGAAGCGGGCCGCGCTCGACCGCCGCGTGCTCCTCGGCGAGCACGGCGCACCCCGACGCGTCTCCTACCTCGGATCCATGCTCGGCCTCGAGCTCGACGCACGCCGGATCGACGAGCCGCTCAGCGCCTCGCAGCTGGCGATCGCGCAGCCGAGCCCCTTCGACCCGAGGTCCGCTCGCGCCCTCGAGGTCGCGCGCGAAGGGTGGACGCTCCGCGAGATCCTCGCCCACGGCGTCATCGACTACCACCCGACCCCCGTCGGCACCGCCGTCGATACCGCCGACCACATGCAGGCGTGGTTCGAGGCCGGCGCGTGCGACGGCTTCTGGGTCTCCATCGACGTGTACGAGGACGGCATCGACACCTTCGTCGACGAGGTCGTGCCGATCCTGCAGGATCGCGGCCTCTACCACCGCGACTACGAGGGCTCGACGCTCCGCGACCACCTCGGGGCGCCGGCGCAGTACGGCCTCGACCCGAGGGTGTCGTGACCGAGACGACGAGGGACGACGCGCAAGCCCCTCCCGAGGCAGCCTCCTCGCCCGTCGACGCCGTGCATCCGGATCGGTACCGAGCGATCTTCCGTCGGCACCCTGCCGACGGTGCCATCGAGCTGCGCCGATGCAACCCCGCCGCGCCGCGCATCGCTCGGGCCTAGCATCGGGCCATGCGTCGCATCGCTGCCGTGGTCCTCATGCTGACGTCGCTGCTGATGACCGGTTGTGGGCTGCAGATCCCTGCCGACCCCGATGGCACGCTCGCAGACGTGCAGGGTGGCACGCTGCACGTCGGCGTGTCGCCGCACGACGGATGGGCGGAGGTCGACGACGACGGCCAGGGCGTCGGACTCGAGGCTGCGCTGGTCATCGACTTCGCCGCCACGCTCGACGCCGAGGTCGAGTGGCTCGAGGGCGGCGAAGAGCATCTCATGGAGGCGCTGGAGGCCGGTGAGCTCGAGCTCGTGATCGGTGGTCTCACCGACGCCACCCCCTGGTCGACCCACGCTGCCATCACCCGGCCGTACATGACGACGACCGATGCGGACGGCGTCACGCGCGCCCACGTCATGGCCACGCCGCTCGGAGAGAACGCGTTCCTCGTGCGACTCGAGACCTACCTGGAGGAGGCGGCGCCGTGACGGCGCGCAGCGCGTCGTTCGGCGCGACCGAGCTGCCGGAGCAGCAGCGGGAGCTGCTGCGCCGAGCCGTGCGACTCGAATGGATCACCCTCGTGTTCCTCGCAGTCACGGTGATCCTCGTCGGTCTCACCGTCGGCAGCTCGCAGGCGATGCGCGCCGCCTTCTTCGAGGACCTGCTGTCCTTCATCCCACCGATCGCCTTCCTGGTCACGATCCGCATCATCCGCATCGCACCGAGCGAGCGCTTCCCCTACGGACTCCACCGGTCGGTGGGCGTCGGGCACCTCGTGGCCGCCGTCGCGCTCACAGGGATGGGGTTGTTCCTCATCGTCGAGTCCGTCACGACGCTGGTGTCCGTCGAGCACCCCACGGTCGGCACCGTCGTCATCCTCGGTCAGGTCATCTGGCTGGGCTGGCTCATGATGGCGGTCATGGCGCTCACGATCGTGCCGCCGATCCTCATCGGCCGAGTGAAGATCCGTCTCGCCGAGCAGCTGCACGACAAGCTGCTCTACGCCGACGCCGACATGAACAAGGCCGACTGGACGACGGCAGTCGGCTCGATCGTCGGCGTCGCCGGGATCGGTCTCGGCGTCTGGTGGCTCGATGCCGCTGCCGCGCTCTTCATCGCCGCGGGCATCCTCCGCGACGGGCTGCGAAATCTGCGCGTGTCGGTGCTCGACCTCATCGATCACCGTGCGACCACGGTCGGTCACGACAGGCCCCATCCGCTCGCGCATCGGCTGACCGCGCGCATGCGACGGATGTGGTGGGTGCAGGACGCGGGATGCCGCATCCGCGACCAGGGGCACGTCCTGCACGCCGAGGTGTTCGTCGTCCCGCGCCGCTGGCTGCTCGCGCAGCGGAGGCTCGAGCGTGCCGCACGCGTCGCGCGCTCGCTCGACTGGAAGCTGCACGACGTCGTCGTGATCCCGGTGCCCTCGATCCCATCCGACGTCACCGGTGGACGAGAGCACGGATCGCCTCAGGGTGGCGTGGAACGCGAGTGAGCGACAGCGACGCGCTCAGCGCCGCGTCGCGCGTCCCGCAGCACGGTCGCAGTGGTGCCGCGACGGCTCCCACCTGGCGCCACCGGGTCGCCAGCCGCTGATGCTCGGGTCGTCCTCGCCATGCTCCCGGGTGCAGGTCCGAGCGCGATCTCGTCGCCCCAGGAGGTCGGCGATGAGCGACTCGTACCGACGCGAGCCCACAGCCTCAGCCGGCATGTCGACGCCCGTCGAGCGGGGTCGTCGCACGTCCAGGGGGCGGCGAGGTCGATCGCATCCATGCCTCCCACCTCGGTGGAGAGGCGGCTGATCGCCTGATCGACGGCACCGACGCACCACGACGCCTCGCGTTCGGCCTCGCCGGTTCGCGGCGAGGCAGGCGCGGTGGTGGTCATGGCCGCACGGCGTGTGCTGACAGCTGCCAGGCGCTGCACAGGTCGACGCAGCCGGGCTTGTTGGCTTCGCGCATCATGTGCTCGACCCGCGCCGGCTCGAGCGGACCGCCGACCGGGCCCGTGGCGATCCGCACATGTGCAGTCGGATGCATCCAGAGCCGTTCGGATCCATCGTCGTCCGCGTGGACGAGCACGAGGAACGACTCGTGGCGTCGGAGCTTCGCGACCATGACGGCCGAGAAGTGCCGCAGGGTGTCGTCGTCCACCTCGAAGGTCGACGAGCCGTAGTGGAGAGTGCCCATGGGTGTTCCTCGCTCAGGCCGTCGCACGCGATGAGTATGATTCGATCACGCAACTAGATCGAGAGCGGCTTGGCGCGCAACGGCGTCTGTTCATCTGCAGAACGACCCTACGTGTCCCCCAAGGAGATAGTTGCATTCTGCAACCATCCACCTCCCCCCGCCCACGCCGAGCGCGGAATCGGCCCATAGTGGTAGTGACCGACCACCCGATTGGCGTGATGGACGACACGTACGCAGTTGCAGACGCACTCGAGGAGCTGCGCCTCGCCGAGGCGCGTCTCGAGCGTCGTCGAGAGGCCGCGCGAGCGCCGAGTGCGCTGGAACGCTCGATTCTGCGCGCGGTCTTCGAGCGTGCCGATTCGGGCTCGCCTGCGACGCCGTCGGAGCTCGCCGAGCATGTCGGCCTCACGCGGCCCGCGATCTCCGTCGAGCTGCGCCGCCTCGAGGCGCAGAACCTCGTCACCACGCAGGTGAACCCTCGCGATGGGCGCAGCAAGATGGTCATGCCCTTGAGCCGCAACGATCACCTCGACGGCGATGACGCCCTCACGGACCGGATCCGATTCGTGGCCGCGACCTTGGCCGACGATCACGCCGAGATCGTCGTCGACTTCCTCGAACGCCTCCGCGAAGTCATCGACCGAGAGCAACCTGCGCTGCACGCTCAACCCGAGGCGAGTGCGGGTTCAGCGACGTGACCCCGATCCAGCCGGGCACGCAGCGCGCCGAATCGCATCAGGCGCTGGAGGATCTCTGGGACGCGCTCGAGCGCATCGCCAGAAGCATCGACGAGCGCACGTAGCGCACGCGCCGCGACTTCCGCCTCGCCGCGACCGGTCGCGATCGGCCACTCCGACGGGTGCGTGCCGACGCGACACGATTGGTTGTGCAGGACAACCAGTTCGATCGTTTGATGCTTGACTTGAGTGGTCGGCACGGACCCGTTTGGTTGGATGCCGCAACTATCTTGAGGACGCGGCTCATCTCCGGAACCTACGCCTACTGGGCCTCCCACGATCTGCTCATGCGAGCCCTGATGGATGACGCTCCAGCCGCAGCGCGCGCACTCGAAGAGCTGCGACTGGCCGAGGCGCGTCTGGAGCGTCGCCGCGAGTCCGCATCCGAGCCGAACGCACTCGACCGGATCGTGCTGCGTCACGTGCTCGCGGCCGCTGATGCCGGCGAGCCTGCCACACCTTCCGAGCTTGCTGCACGAGTAGGCATCGCCCGCCCCGCCATGTCGCAGACGCTGAGGCGGCTCGAGGCACGAGGGCTCCTACGACGACAGGCTCACCCCGAGGACGGACGGAGCCGCGTCGTGTTGCCGGCGAGCAGGAACGACCACCTCGTGGGCGACGACGACCTCACCGACCGCATCCGCACCGCCGCCGCGAAGCTCACCACCGAGCAGGGCGCGTTCGTGGTCAGGTTCATCGACGAGCTGCGAAGCATCATCGACGACGCTCCGCCGAAGACCCTCGACCAGTAGCGACAGGGTCCGCTGTCGTCGAAGCTGCCAAGGAACTCCGGCACCGGCGAGCTCGCGGTGTGCGTGGCTAGCCCCAGCACGACTGCGCCGTCCAGCAGCCCCAAGGCCGGTCGCGACGAGGCCCCGACCTTGCAGACGATCTGACGCGCTGCAGAGCCCGGCAACGGCATGCCCAGTCTCCACAAAGGACTCGAAGCGTAGCCGGGGTACGAGATCGAATGCGATCTCCTCATCCTGCATTCACGGACGTAGCTTGGCGTAGGCCAGTCCTGCCCTGGACCCCGCTAGGACTGGTCAGGGCAGTCGGCGGTCTCTCGATGCCCGACGCATTAAGCGTCAGAGCTGTCCGCGTTCGCGGGCCAGTAACGCCTGCCTGTCGCCTTCCGCCACTCGAGCGAAGGGTCCTTAAGCGAGGTCTGCCTGCCGGCACGCCTGCGCGACGATTGAGCATGGACGATGTGGCGCCTTTGCCGCGGCATAGCCGACCTGGGATAGGTGAAGATCAACGGATGGACCCTGTACAGGCGGCGGCGCACGCTCATCGGCGTCGTGTGAGGCTCTTGCGCGGCCCAGCCCCTTCGAGCCCGCCGACGGCACCGTCTGACAGCGAACTGCGCAAACAGTTCTACTCGAGGTTCGACGCGGCCCAGGATGCCGTTGAACCACTGAAAGATTTCCCTCTTCCGCTCGCCGTCGAGCGTGCGATCGCTTCGCTTGACGACGACGTCCAAGACGGCACTCTCAGTGTGGAACGGCGCACGCATCTCATGCGGCAGCTACTTGCGACTGCGTGGATCGGCTACCAGCGCTCGAAAGGTGACCCGGCGTAGCGGACGGTCGCCCGTGGCGCCGGACAGCCCGGCAGCCAAGCCACCTTCAGGGTGATGCCGTCCGAGCCTTCGGCGCACGCCAGCATCAGATCGAGATGCCACCCATCGATGTCGTCGACGCGTATGGGCGTCGAGTACTCGAATCGCACGAGCGCGGTCGGGTTCATCCAGAACGACCGTCGAGCGGGACCAAGCTCGCTCGAGTCGTCAGATGAAGCAAGAAACGCGATCGAGCGCTGCCTCGTCGTCATCATGACAGCTGCTCGAGGCATCGTGCTGTCGCTCGCAGATCCACCGCCTCGTGCGAGGGCTCGATGCCGTGATCTCGATGCGCATGGCTGGCATCTGCCTGGTCGCGCTGTTCGCTGGTCAGTCGAGGATTCGGAGATGCTCGGGCATGCGCTCGCCTCGAGCGCGCACGTCGGCACGGGCGCGGCGCCACCACGCCAGGCGCCGGGCTCCGATGATGATCACCGCGGTCGCACCAGCGAAGATGAGCACGCCGAAGACGAGGAGCACGATCATCGCCGCGGTCGGGGCTCGCGACGCGAAGGCCGCGAAGGCGAGCAGCGCGCCGGCTATCGCGAGGACGACGCCAATGCCGATCTGGATGTGCGGGTTGCTCGATCGGATGACGGTCGACTGGCCGAAGAACTCGGGCTGCTGGTGCGGATCCGATGCTCCGATCCGCTGACTGACGACGAGCACCTCGACCTGGCGCTCGAGGTCGTCGAGCAGGATCGGCCCGACGCCCTCGACGCGAAGCCAGCCGCTGCCGCGCCCGGGATCCGAGTAGCGGTAGACGCCGTTCCGCCCGGTGCGTGCGAGCTGCAGACGCTGCAGGTACTCGAACACGACCTGCCCACTCGTCCTGGGGAATCGTGAAGGGATCGGCTGGAGGAACTCGATCGGGCTCGGTGCTCCTGAGGCATCGAGCTCCTGGAAGATCCGGACGGTCGGACCCATCACGTCCCCGCCTTCGTCGACGGCACGACTCTGGCTGCAGTGACGCTGCTGAGCAGGCCGTAGACCACCTCGCGCGCTCGTGCTCGGCAGCCACCGGAAGGATCGATCGTCACGACAGCATCCCAGCACGTCGAGATGCACATGGGCTGCACGACGTCGCGCTTGGCGTCGACGCGATGCGAGTCGCCCCGCGGCGATTCACGCTGATCGGTCGGCGTCGCTCAGCGACGCTCGCTACCCTGCAGGCGTGTCGATCGAGTCGCAGCCGCAGCCGCAGCCGCTCGTGCACGCGCAGGATCCACGTTCGACGCGGCGACGGCGTGACGTCGCGGGCACGGTGACCCTCCTCGTGGCGCTGCTCGCGGCTACGGGCGTCGCGTCGTCGCTCGGACTGCTGATCTCGATGACCACGGCTGCGTGCGGCCCGTGCGCGACGGGCATGATCTGGACGGGCGTCGCGATCGGCACCGCCGGCCCCGTGCTCGTGCTGGCAGGTGCCGTCTCGATGGCGGTGGTGCGACTGCGTCGCCACCTCGTCGCGTGGTGGGTGCCGCTCGCGTGCATGGCGGCCCTGCCCGTGCCCGTGCTCATCGGCGCAGCCGTCGCGCAGGAGGCCATCGGCCGATGAACGCCGCACACGACGGTGGATGGCGAGCAGGCGGCACGAGCGCACCGCGACCTGCCCAGACTGGCCGCGATGCCGCTCAGCGTGCGCGTCGCTCCTCGCGTCGCGCACGCTTCGCCGCCGCGATCTCGGCGCGATCGGCTGCCCGCTGCTGCGGCGCCGTGCTCGTTCGGTAGCGGAACCATGGCCGCCACGACACCGCGCCCACGACCACCAGCACGAGCCCGATGGTCACCGCGAAGAGCGCCGCACCTCCGCCGCGACCATACCCACCCCAGACGCCGGCGAAGAGCGCCACGACGCCGAACGCGATCAGTGCGACTCCGAGCACCAGGGGCAGGAACGGGGCAACCGGCAATCGTCTCGGGGTCACGCGCGTCATGACGTCATCCCAGCACGTCGAGATGCGAAGGGGCTGCACGGCACGTGATGCCGACCACCCTGAGACGTCTTGGTCTACGCCGTTCCGGCGCGACTCCGGCAGACGGCGGTCGTCACGTGGACCGAGCTGGACGAGGAGCTCACGGAAGGGCGCTGGGCACACCGTCCGCTCAGACGTCGGGCATCAGCCCCGACGCCTGCCACGGAGGGCGAGGATGCCGACGGCCAACGCCCCGCCAGCCACCCACGGTCCCGCGACCAGCAGCGGGTCGAGCCAGGCGTGCTTGCCGTCGACGCGACCCTGTCGGATGCGCGATCGCACGCCTTCTCGACGAGCTTCGCTCAGCACGCCGGTCTGCGTGATGGGGTCATCGGGTCGGCCCGTCGCGAACGACCGCACGTGCGCCGCGACGGAGTCGATGCGGTCGCCGAGGATCAGCAGCAGCCAGTGCGGCGTCTGCCCTTCGCTGTAGCGGTCGTACGCGAGGCGTCGGATGGCGCCCGCGACGCCGTGCAGAGGCTGGGCGGTGCCGAAGACCGGGGTGATGCGAAGATGCTCGACCGATCGTTCGCGGTCGCCGCCTCCGGTCTGCTGCTCGGGGAGCTCCCAGTGGGCTCCGGTCGAGATCGCGGGCTGCTCCCGAGGGAACGCCGGCCGGTCGGCGGGGTCGAGATCGGCTCCCCAGCCTGGGATGCGAGCGCGAAGCTCGTCGGCGCTTGGCCGGTGCCCTGGCTTCTCGGATGTGTACGGCATGGGTCCTCCTCGCTGCTCGGATCAGGAACCGACGGTGACGACGGTCTTGATGTTCTCGTCGAGCTTCGCCGAGAACATGTGATATCCCTCAGCGATGTCGTCGAGGGGGATGCGGTGCGTGATCATCTCGCTCGGGTCGATGACACCGTCGCGAATGTGCTGCCACAGACGTGGCCACTGCCGCTTGACGGGCGCCTGATTCATGCGGAGGGTCAGGCCCTTGTTCACCGCATCGCCGAACTTGACCGCGCTGAACAGCGGCCCGTAGGCCCCGATGACCGACACGGTGCCGCCCTTGCGAACGGCATCGATGGCCCAGTTGAGCGCGACCGGCGAGCCCCCCTGCAGCTTCAGCTTCGCCGACGTGACGTGCTGCAGCACGTGCCCATCAGCCTCCGCCCCGACCGCATCGATCACGACGTCGGCACCGAGGCCGTCCGTGACGTGCTTGAGGTGCCGAACGATGTCGTCGACCTGCCCGAAGTTGACGGTCTCGGCATACGCGAACGTCTTCGCCTTCTCGAGGCGGTAGTCGACATGGTCGACGACGATGACGCGTCCGGCACCCATGAGCCAGCACGAGCGGGCCGCTGCCAACCCGACCGGGCCGGCACCGAAGACCACCGCGGTGTCGCCCTCCACGATGTCGGCGAGCTGCGCGCCGAAGTATCCGGTCGAGAACGCGTCGGTCAGCATCAGCGCATTCTCATCCGAGATCCCGTCCGGGATCACGGAGGGGCCGACGTCGGCGAACGGCACGCGGACCAGCTCCGCCTGACCGCCGTCGTAGCCACCTGCCGTGTGCGAGTAGCCATAGATGCCGCCGACCGCGGTGGCGTTGGCGTTCACGTTGTGGCAGTTGGAGAACAGTCCGCGGGCGCAGAAGAAGCACGAGCCGCAGTAGATGTTGAAGGGCACCATCACCCTGTCCCCGACCTGCACGTTCTCGACGGAGGAGCCGACCTCCTCGATGGTGCCGATGAACTCGTGGCCGAAGGTGTGGCCGATTCGGGTATCGGGAAGCATGCCGTGGAACAGGTGCAGGTCCGAGCCGCAGATGGCGGCGAGGTCGACCCGCACGATGGCATCGCCGGGGTGCTCGAGCCTTGGATCCGGCTTCTCCTCCACCCGCACCTTGTACGGTCCGCGGTAGGTCATCGCCTTCATGGGTCCTCCTCGTTCGCATCTCGTGGAGCAGGTCGCGGGCCAGCCTCCTCGGCGAGCCCGCGACCCCTCCTCGTCCTTCTGGGCGTCGTGGGCGTCGTTCAGGACTTCATGGCGCCGAACGTCATGTCGATGTCGGCCATCTCCATCTCGGCCGTCGCCTCGATGAGGGCGCGCAGGTCGGAGTCGACGCCGGGCGAGAATTCCTCCGGTCGCTCGGGCGCGATCGTCATCGGGCCACCCTCGGGCGCCTGCTCGCTCGCGTCGAGGTCGGTGCCGTCGTTCGAGGGCGAGGCGCCCTGGAAGATGCGTCCTGCCTCCGACTGGTCGCCGAGGTCGAAGGAGTAGCTCTTCGACTGCAGCCCGAGGTCGACGAGTCGCTTGACCTCAGGGAAGGCCTCGGCGTTCGTCTTGGGGATCGGCAACGAGGTTCGCCAGTTGACCCCGAGCGTCTCGAGCGCCTTCGCGTACGCGTTCTCATGCGCCTGGTCGCGCACGATGAGGTACGAGATCGTCTCGCGCGCCGTCGCGTTCGAGGTCATCTCGTAGAGCCGGCACTTCTGCAGCCGCCCGGTCGACTCGAGCATGAGGTTGTAGAGCAGGTCGAGCACGAGGTTTCCGGAGTTGTACACGTAGCTGCCGCTCCACGGATTGCCGGCAGCGTCCACGGGCAGCGCGCCCTGCGCGCCGACGAGGTAATGGTGGATGTTCGAGTGGTCGGTCGCGATCGACAGCGGCGTCGCACCCTTGGCACCCGGGGCGTCGACGGCATCCGACGGCTTGCCCTGATACTCGGGCGAGCCGTCGAGCAGACGCGAGATCGTCGTGCCGATGAGCTCGACGTGCGCGATCTCCTCGGTGCCGACGCCCTGGATGAGGTCCTTGTACGGCTTCGCCGACGGCCCACGGAAGTTGATGCTCTGGAAGAGGTACTGCATCATCGTGCGCATCTCGCCGAACTGACCCCCGAGCCCCTCCTGCAACGCGTTCGCTGCTGCGGGGTCCGGCTCGTCCTCGACGATCGGGTGGATGAGCTGCTGCAGGTGGAAGTACATGTGGAGACTCCAAGGTGTCGTCGTGGTGTCTCACCCACGGTCGTCCGACTCGCCGCGGTCTTGTACCCCGTAGCGGGACAGCGCGCTCATCGTTAGGCTCGCGGATTGGCCATCGAGCCTCGGGGCAGACTGCGGCACATCGTTCGGCTCCGCTCCGGCTTCGAACCGCAACGAGGGGCTCGATGCTTCGGCACGATCGTCCCGCCCCAGCCGCAGCAGTCGGTCGTCTTCGAGCGCGACGGCGGGGAGGTCGTCGTCTGGCGCGACCGCGCACCCGACCTGGCGCATGCCGTGCGCAGCCCCGTGTCGTCGCAGCACGACGGGCCGTAGCATCCTCACGTGTCACCCGCACCTCATGCCGCCTCCTTCCTCGTCTCCACGGGCGTTGGACTCGTCGGTCTCGGATTCGGCACCCTGCTGGTCGCTGCACCCCGCGCCGGTGGCCGCTGGCTCCATCTCGACGCCACGAGCATCCGCCGACGACGCGCCTTGGGCGTGACCGACCTGACGCTCGGGGCCGCCATCCTCGGCACGCGAGGCACGCGATGCCAATGGCTGCCGCTCGCTGGTCACAGCGCGATGCACCTCCCGTTCGCCCGCGAGTACCTGCGCGGCAGACGGTCGGTCGGCGCAGCCGTCATGGGTGCTCTGCTGGCATTCGATGCGGCGGTCGCCGTTGCGGCCCTGCTGCGTCTGCGGACACCGTGACCGGTGCGTCCGTCCGTCGACCGCGGTCTGTTCGCAGGCGCGAGGCTTGCTCGACGACGTGTGCGTCGCGTGCCCCTGACGCATGAAGCGCTGCGCCGCAAGGGCCTGCACCGCGGTCGCCGAGGTCGATGGACTGTCGGCATGCGATGGAGACGACCGACCGCCGTGTATCTGCGGGACCACGAGATGGGAGCGCAGGCGGGCGTGCGCGGCTTCCGGCGTGCTGCGCTCAGCCAACGCTCACGCCCATGGGGCAGCGACCTTGCGCACCTGGCCGAGCAGGTCCGCGAGGACTTGCGCACCGAGCAGCAGATCCTGCGGCGGCTGCGCGTGCATCGCAATCCGCTCGGCGCGCCCGGCGCTGCGATCGGCGAGCGCATCGGACGCATCAAGGGCAACGGCGCATTCCTGCGACGATCGCCGACCACCGACCTGTTCGAGCTCGAGGCGTTGCTGATGATGGTGCATGGCAAGCGCGCCGGATGGCGTTCGCTCGAGTCAGCCGGTGGAGTCCAGGGGTTCGACATGGGCGCCCTCGTCGCCCGAGCCGACGCGCAGACGCGACGGTTGCAGGCGATCCACGACCAGGCGGCCGCCGTGCTGCGCGAGCGCACGATGCGAACGCGAGGCTGAGACCGCGACGGTCGAGACGGGCATCGGCCGAGCTCAGTCCCGGCGTCAGGCTGCGACGGCTCCGCTGCGACGGACGCGCCGAGGCGGGCGCCGTTGCCGAGAACGTCGACCGTGGACGGCTCGTCGATGCTGTGCTCAGAGCCGAGCGCATCGCGTCGATCAGGCCATCGCAGCGCGGTTCGTCGCCCGAGTGTCGGCAACTGCGTCGTCGCGGCCAACGCAGAAGCCCCGACCGGCATCCGGTCGGGGCTTCTGTCAGTGCGGAGACGGAGGGATTTGAACCCTCGGTCCCCTCAAAGGGGACTCCACCTTAGCAGGGTGGTGCACTAGGCCGAACTATGCGACGTCTCCATCGGCCGTGAGGCCGCAGGCAACTCTAGCAAACGCTGCGCGGGCGACGATCCAGGGTCGCGCGGGCTCAGAACTGGTACGGCACGACGCACGTCTCCTGCGACGCATCCGTGCCCTGCACGCCCTCGATGGGCGTCTCGGTCGCGGCAGGATCGGTCGCCGCGGGATCGGTCGCAGCCGGGTCGGTGGCCGCAGGGTCCGTCGCCGCGGGGTCGGTCGCAGCCGGATCGGGCGTCGCCTCCGCACCCTGGCCCACGGCGTTCGGGTCGAGGTTCACGGGCTGGTCGGCAGCGATGAGCGCCATGACCTGGTCGGCGACCTCGGTGGGCACGACGCGACCCGTGCCGTTCGATGCCGACGGGTACTGGATGAACTGCATCGTGTCGAGCGGGATGTCGGCGAGCACGCGCGCCATCGACACCATGGTGCCGACGTCGTTGAGCGACGACGACATCGTCATGCTGCTCGTCGCGACCTGCGCGATCGAGTACAGCCTGCCGAGGTCGGTGAGCACCGCATCGGACTGCAGCTTGCGGATGAGCGCCGACAGGAACACCTGCTGCGACGAGATGCGCGACAGGTCGGAGCCGTCGCCCACGCCATGCCGCATGCGCAGGAACTGCAGCGCCTGCTCCCCGCCGATCTCGTGCGTGCCCTCGGTGATCGAGAAGCCCGTGTACGGGTCGTCGATGTCGCCGGCGAAGCACACGGGCACGCCGCCCACGGCGGACGACATGTTCACGACGCCGTCGAACCCGATCGTCGCCGCGTACGGGATCTCGAGACCCGAGATCGACTCGACCACGGTGACGACGCAGCCGAGGCCGCCGCGACCGAGCGACGTGTTCAGCTGCTGCTGCCGCGCCGCCGGGATGTCGGCACCGCCCTCGGGGTCGGTGCACGCGGGGAAGTCGATGAGCAGGTCGCGCGGGAACGACACGACCGTCGCACGCTGGTGATCCTCGGAGACGTGCAGCAGCATCGTCACGTCGTTGAGGGCGCCGCCGGTGTAGCCGTCGTCGACCGACCCCTGCCCCTCGCGGGAGTCGGATCCGACGAGCAGGATGTTGAAGCCGCCCTGCTGCTCCGCGAACGCCGGCGGCGGATCGCCGCCGAGGTCGACGGTCTCGATGTCGCCCTGCAGCTGCAGGAACGAGACCCCGACGACGCCGACGGTCGCGACGAGCACGACCGACAGCCCGAGGGCGACGAGGCCGACGATGCGGCGCACCGGATGCCGTCGACGCAGGCGCCCGTGGCGCGGTCGGACCTCGGGCGCGTCGACGATCTTCGGCGGTGCCATCGGTCTCCTTCCGGGTGCGGCGACGGGTGCGGATGCGCGGAGGGCGTGGGATTCGAACCCACGAGGCATCGCTGCCCACCGGTTTTCAAGACCGGCTCCATCGGCCGCTCGGACAGCCCTCCAGGTCCGCGGCGCGGACGGCTCATGGTATCGGGCGCGCATCCGGAGCCGCCGACGGGCCCCTATGAGATCGCTGAGGATGCGGCGCCCGAATCAGGCGGTCACGGAGCCGAGCGCGGCGAGCGGCTCGAGCACGTCGGCGAGGCCGTCGTCCTCCACGGTGGCGGTGCGCTCGTTCGCGGCGGCAGCGACCTCTGCGGGCGCCTGCCCCATCGCGATCGCGCGACCGCCGCCCTCCGCTGCCCACGCCAGCATGTCGATGTCGTTGCGGCCGTCGCCGACGACGAGCACGCGCTCACGAGGGATGCCGGACGCATCCACGACGCGCTGCAGGCCCGTGGCCTTGTTGACGCCGTCGGGTGCGATGTCGAGCCACGACGAGAAGCCGATCGCGTACGACACCTTGTGCAGGCCCATGCCCTCGACGATCTCGAGGAAGTCCTCGACGGCGTGGTCGGGGCTCATGACGACGACGCGCATCGCGGGCTCGACCGTGAGGCCGTCGAACTCGACCTCCTCGGCATGCTCGAGGTTCCAGTCGTCCATGCCGCGCGTGTAGCGGCGGAAGCCGCTGGCGTCCTCCACGAGGAAGCGGGCCTGAGGCAACCCCTGCACGATGCGCGACAGCGCGGGCGCGGCGTCGAACACCTCGACGTGCTCGCGCACGTACGCGTCGCCCTCGCGGCGCAGCACGAGCGCGCCGTTGGCGACGACCATCCACTCAGGGGCGATGCCGATGCGCTCCGCGAGCGACACGGTCGTCGACTGCGACCGGCCGGTCGCGAGCACCACGAGGTGCCCGGCGTCGACGACGGCGCGCACCGCGTCGGCGACGCGTGCAGACAGCGAGTCGTCCTCGTGCACGGTCGTGCCGTCGATGTCGAGCGCGACGAGCCACCGCTGCGTCATGCGACGGGCTCCAGCACCTCGAGGCCGCCGAGGTACGGCCGCAGCCGCTCGGGCACGCGCACCGACCCGTCGGGCTGCTGGTGCGTCTCGAGGATCGCGACGAGCCAACGCGTCGTCGCCGCCGTGCCGTTGAGCGTCGCGACGGGAGCCGTCTTGCCGCTGTCGGTGCGGTAGCGCGTCTGCAGGCGGCGCGCCTGGAAGGTCGTGCAGTTCGACGTCGACGTGAGCTCGCGGTACGTGCCCTGCGAGGGCACCCACGCCTCGATGTCGAACTTGCGCGACGCCGACGACCCGAGGTCGCCTGCTGCGACGTCGATGACGCGGTAGTCGAGCTCGCACGCCTGCAGCATCCGCTCCTGCAGCGCACGCAGCCGCTCGTGCTCGGCCTCGGCCTGCTCGGGCTGCACGTACGAGAACATCTCGAGCTTGTTGAACTGGTGCACGCGCAGGATGCCGCGGGTGTCGCGGCCTGCCGAGCCCGCCTCGCGTCGGTAGCACGTCGACCATCCGGCGTATCGCAGCGGCTGCTCGACGTCGAGGATCTCGTCGGCGTGGAAGCCCGCGAGCGCCACCTCGGAGGTGCCCGTGAGGAACAGGTCGTCGTCGGCGAGGCGGTACACCTCGGCGGCGTGCTCGCCGAGGAAGCCCGTGCCCGCCATGACCTCCGGGCGCACGAGCGTGGGGGTGACGAGCGGGGTGAAGCCGTCGGCGAGCACCTCGTCGAGGCCCATGAGCATGATCGCGAGCTCGAGGCGCATGCCGATGCCGGAGAGGAAGTAGAAGCGGCTGCCGGAGACCTTCACGCCGCGCTGCAGGTCGAGCGCTCGCAGGCCCTCGGCGAGCTCGACGTGGTCGCGGGCGTCGAAGTCGAAGGTGCGCTCGGTGCCGTGCGTCGACAGCAGCGCGAAGTCGGCCTCGCCGCCTGCCGGCACGTCGGGGTGCACGAGGTTGCCGATGCGGGCCATGACGGCGTCGAAGGCGGCCTCGGCCTCGGCGACGGCGGCCTGCGCGGCCTTGACGTGCTCCGAGGCCTGCTTGGCCTGCGCGATGAGCGCGGGCCGCTCATCCTTCGACGCCTTGCCGACGAGCGACGCATGCGCGTTCTGCGCAGCGCGCAGGCGCTCGAACTCGCCGATCGCCGCACGCCGCGAGGCGTCCGCGGCGAGCGCCTCGTCGACGACGTCGACGGAGTCGCCGCGCACGCGCTGGCTGTGCCGTACCGACTCGGGCTGCTCACGCAAGAGGGAGGGGTCGATCACCGCACCAGTCTAGGGTGAGCACATGCGTGCAGCCGTGGTCTACAACCCTGTCAAGGCCGACCTGCGCGCCCTCGAGAAGGCCGTCGCAGCCGCGCAGCCCGACGACTGGGACGAGCCGCTCTGGTTCGAGACCGCCGCAGACGACGACGGCAGGAAGGCCGTCGAGGATGCCGTGGCCGAGGGCGTCGACGTCGTGCTCGCCGCGGGTGGCGACGGCACCGTGCGCATGGCAGCCGAGATCCTCGCGGGCACCGACATCGCCTTGGCGCTGCTGCCCTCCGGCACCGGCAATCTGCTCGCGCGCAACCTCGGCATCGACGTGACGTTCCTCCGCGCCTCGGTGCGCACCGCGTTCGACGGCAAGGATCGCCGCATCGACGTCGGCTGGGCGGAGTTCGAGGAGCCGGGCGGCGCGAAGCAGAAGCACGCGTTCGCGGTCATCGCGGGCTTCGGCCTCGACGCGGCGATGATCGAGAACACCGACGCGGATCTCAAGAAGAAGGTCGGCTGGCTCGCCTACGTCGACGCGATCGTGAAGTCGTTCCAGCGCATCCAGCGCGTGCGGATGCGCTACCGCGTCGACGGCGGCCAGCAGCGCAGCGTCGGCCTCAACACGCTCATGGTCGGCAACTGCGGCGCGCTCACCGGCAACGTCGTGCTGCTGCCGGAGGCGAAGATCGACGACGGCAGGCTCGACGTGGCGATCCTGCGTCCGAAGGACTTCTACGGCTGGCTGCAGGTCGCGAAGTACGTCGCGGTCAACTCCGCGCTGCTCACGCGCGTGCTGCGCCGCAGGAAGCTCATCGGCCCGCAGAAGGCGGTGCCGACCCTCGGCTACGGCCAGTGCACGTCGTTCGCCGCTCGCCTCGACGAGCCGATGCCCGTGCAGATCGACGGCGACCCGTACGGCGAGGCGATCGCGATGCGCTTCACCATCCAGCCGGGCGCGCTCGTGGTCAAGGCGCCGCAGCGCGTGCCGATCGCCCGCCCCGTCTCGTAGACCCGCCGCCGCCCGCCGTCCCCGCACCGAGCCTCGTCATGCGTGCCCTCGTCTACGAAACGTTCGGCGGCCCCGTGCACGTGCGCGACGTGCCGAGCCCCCACGCACCCGACGGCGGCGTCGTCGTGCGGGTCGCCGCATCCGGCCTGTGCCGCAGCGACCGCCACGCATGGGCAGGCCACGACGACTCAGTGACGCTGCCGCACGTGCCCGGGCACGAGCTGGCAGGCACCGTCGCCGAGGTCGGCGCCGGCGTGACGGGCTGGCACGTGGGCGACCGCGTGACGGTGCCGTTCGTGCACGGCTGCGGCACGTGCGCGTGGTGCCTCGCGGGCCACGCGCAGGTGTGCCCTGCGCAGACGCAGCCCGGCTTCACGCATGCGGGCTCGCATGCGCAGCTCGTCGCGGTGCGCGGCGCCGACGCGAACCTCGTGGCGCTGCCGGACGGCGTCGACGACGCATCGGCTGCGAGCCTCGGCTGCCGGTTCGCGACGGCGTTCCGCGCGCTCACCGCGCGCGCCCGCCTGCAGCCGGGCGAGTGGGTGGCGGTGTGGGGCGCGCGCGG
>NZ_CEEDMM010000042.1:0-1590 GCF_979255995.1 Agrococcus sp. AC640b | reverse complement strand
ACCCTCTGTGGCTCGCCCACCCTCCGCTCCCTGAGGTGCGAGCGCAGCGAGCCTCGAAGGGCGCCGACCGCACCACGAGACTCACCCGGAGCTGCGCCGATCGAGTTCTCCACAGGCACCGGAATCTTCGAACACACGTTCGAATGCTGGGTATCCTGGGTGCACGCGAAGGAGGTGCCCGGGATGCGCGATCAGGCCATGGTCGAGACGTCGGTCGTCGATGCGATCGTCGCCGGCGCGACGTCGTGCGGGTCGTTGCCGGACGAGGAGCTGCTCGTCGCGATCGACGAGCTCGCTGCCCGTCGCCGCCGGATCGACGCAGCCCTGACGGCAGCGGCTGGTGAGGTGCGCGCCCGCTCCGAGGGGCTGCCTGCGGAGGACTCGCTCGTGCGCGCGGCGGGGCATCGCACGGAGTCGCAGATGCTGCAGCACCGTGTGGGCCTGCGGGCGCGTGAGGCGCGCGTGCTGTGCGAGGTCGCTGACGCGACCCGCGCACGCGTGTCGCTGTCGGGCGCCGACATCCCGGCCCCGTTCCCGCACGTCGCGGCAGCGCTCGCTGCGGGGTGGGTGTCGGTGTCGCAGGCGCACGCGATCATCGACACCCTCGCGGGCTCGGCAGATCGGGTGTCGGCCGAAGGCCTCGCGCGCGCCGAATCCGATCTCGTCGCCCGCGCCAGCGGCACGAGCGCCGATGACGACGCGCCCGCGATCCCCGAGTGGCTGTCGGTGCTCTCGCGCCGGTGGCTGGCGCACCTCGATCCCGACGGGGAGGAGCCGCGCTACGACGAGCAGGTCGCGCAGCGGTTCTTCCGCATGCGCCGACGCCGCGACGGATCGTGGCTCGGCACGTTCAGCGCCACCGCCGACCAGGGCGACGCGATGATGACCGCGTTCGACGCGCACGTGAAGCCCCGCCGACCCCGCTTCCAAGACGCCTGCGGCGCACAGGACGAGACCACCCCCGACCACCCCGACACGGCAACCGCAGACGACACCGACGCCGACGGCACCGACGCCGAGACGCCGGTCGACGACCGCACCCGCGACCAGCGACGCCTCGACGCGCTCGTGGCGATCGTCACCCGCCACGCCGATACCACCTCACCCCGCACCTCCGGCGAGGCCCCCGTCCTCACCATCACCATCAGCGAAGACAGCCTCCACGGCCGCGGCGACCAGCTCGCCGACCTACCGCTCCTGGGCCGCTCCGGCGACACCATCCCCGCCGCCATCGCAGCCCGCATCCTCTGCGACGGATTCGTGCAACCCGTCATCCAAGGCGCGCACGGCGAGCCGCTGCGCCAAGGCCGCAAGGAACGCCTCTTCACCAAAGCCCAACGACGCGCGATCATCGCCCGCGACCACCACTGCCGAGCACCCGGCTGCACCACCCCACCCGGCTGGTGCGAGACCCACCACGTCCGCCGCTGGGCAGACCAAGGCCCCACCGACGTCGACAACGGCATCCTCCTCTGCCAGCACCACCACACCGAAGCCCACCGAGGCACACTCACCATCGCACCCGGCACCACCCGCCGCTGGCACATCACCCCCACCCACCGACCACGACCACGCACCCGACCACCACTG
>NZ_CEEDMM010000041.1:0-1993 GCF_979255995.1 Agrococcus sp. AC640b | reverse complement strand
GGGTGGTCGAGGGGTATCTTCCCTCGGACCCCCGCGATCGCCTGCGAAACGCGAATGGGGTGGGTGCGCGGGTGGGTGCGCGAGCGCCGCGGCGCGGACCGGATCGCTACGTCCGCACGGGCTCCTGCGTGATCTGCTCGCGCGTGGGCGACTGGTTCACGTGCATGATCTCGCGCTGGTAGGGGGCGACGACCTCGCGGGAGATGCGCAGGTCGAGCAGCAGGAACCGCCGCGTCGCCGCATCCTCGGCCGCCCACGTCGCGAGGCGCTCGAGGTCGTCGATCGTGCGCACGACGACGCCCTCGGCGCCGACCGCCGACGCGAGCGCGGCGAAGTCGACCTCGGGGATGAGCATGGGCGGCTGGGCGAGGCCCTTGCCGCCGTAGAGGGTCGTCTCGGCGGCGTATGCGGCGTCGTTCCACACGGTCGCCATGCCGCGGCCGCCTGCGACGCGCACGGCCGACTCGAGGTCGGCGAGCGCCATGAGGCCGCCGCCGTCGCCCGTGGTGAGCACGATCGTCGCCGTCGGATGCGCGATGGCGGCGCCGGGCACCGACGGGAAGCCGAGCCCGATCGACTGGTAGGCGGTGCCGACCATGTGCATGCGGTCGGGCGACGCGACGGGCCAGTGCATGTTCGACCAGCCGAGGAAGTGGCCGCCGTCGGAGACGACGACGCGGTCGGCCGGCAGCAGCTCGCCGATGCGCGCCGCGGCGGAGCGCGGGTCGAGGCGGCCGTCGGCGGCGAGGCCGTCGCCGCGCTCACGCACGCGCGCGGCGGGTGCGTCGACCGACTCGCGCCACCCGCTCGCGGGCTCCTCGAGCTGCGCGAGCGCCGACGCGATGCCCGCGAGGGTCAGCCTGGCGTCGCCGCGCACGAACGTGTCGACGCGGGCGTGGGTCGCCGCCGCTGCGACGTCGATCTGCACGACGCGCGTCTCGGGTCCGAAGAGCGCGCCGAAGCGCATCGTGAACTGGTTGAGGGAGGCGCCCACGACGAGCGCGACGTCGGCGTCCGCGACGAGCGCCATGGCTGCATCCGTGCCGAATCCGCCCGCGACGCCCAGGTCGTGCTCATCGCGGCTCGCGAGGCCGCGGCCGAGCGCCGACGCCGTCGTGAGCGCGCCCGTCGCGTCGGCCACGGCGTCGAACGCGGCGCCCGCGCCGGCGAGCCATGCGCCGCGACCGGCGAGCAGCACGGGACGTCGCGCGCCGGCGAGCAGGCGGGCGACGGCGTCGACGTCGGCCGGCTCGGGCTCGATCGCCGCGGGCAGAGCGGGCTCGCGCAGCGTCGGCAGCGAGCCGGCGTCGACGGTCGCGACGTCGTAGGGGATCGCGACGACGACGGCCGTGCGGTGCGCCAGGGCGTGCTCGATCGCGTCGATCGTCGTGCCAGCGGGGTCGCTGGAGCCGACGACCCACGTGCGAGCGCCGACGGCTGCGGCGAGCGCGACCTGGTCGACGTCCCACGGGCGCGCGCCGGTCGTGGGCTCGTCGCCGACGACGAGCACGAGCGGCACGCGCGCCTGCACCGCCTCGGCCAGCGGCGTGAGGGTGTTCGTGAAGCCTGCGCCGTACGTGGCGGTCGCCGCTGCGAGGCGGCCGGATGCGCGGTGGTGCACGTCGGCGGCGACGACGCCGCCCGCCTCGTGCCGCACGGCGACGAACGACGCGTCGGTGTCGCGCTCGATCGCGTCGAGCAGGTAGGCGTTGCCGTTGCCCATGACGCCGAAGACGGCGTCGACGTGGGCGGCGAGGGCGTGCGCGACGTGCGCGGAGACGATGGGCATGGTGAGCCTCTCGAGATCAGGGACGGATGGATTCCGTATGTGTCTCTCCGGCTCGGGCTGTCGCCCGTCGGGTGCGTGCCCCTTTTCCGAGCACCGGCTGCGTCGTCGCAGCCTGACTGGAGCATCGTACTGTGCGCGTCGCCCGCCGTGCCGGTGCGCGGCCTGCGAAACGCACATCGGGTGGGCGGGCGACGCGCACAGTAC
>NZ_CEEDMM010000040.1:0-6373 GCF_979255995.1 Agrococcus sp. AC640b | reverse complement strand
CCATCGCACCCGGCACCACCCGCCGCTGGCACATCACCCCCACCCACCGACCACGACCACGCACCCGACCACCACTGTGCACATGAACGCAGGAACGCGCGCATCGGGCCTGCGCACATGAGGCCTGCGCACAGGGCGCGGCGAGTCGGCGCCGCGCGCGAGCGCGAGGCGTCAGGCCCCGGCGGCCTGCCGCAGGTGGTCGCGGAGCACCGCGAACGGGGCAGTCTGCTCGGCGTCGCCCGGGCGACCGGCGACCTCCGGATGCCATTGGACCCCCAGCAGCCATCCTCCCGACGTCGCCCGCACGGCCTCGACGATGCCGTCGTGCGCCGTGGCGACGGCGACGAGCCCGGGCGCGAGGTCGCGGATCGCCTGATGATGCGCGGCGGCCACGGCGACGGTCGACGCACCGAACGCGCGCGCGAGCGCGTCGTCGGCGTCGAGACGGACGTCGTGCCACGTGAAGACGTCGCCGGCCACGCCCTCGTCGCCAGGCATGCGTCGGTGCCGAGTGGGCTCCTGCTGCAGATCCTCGTGCAACGTGCCGCCGAACGCGACGTTCACGATCTGCAGCCCGCGGCACACGGCGAGCAGCGGCGCCGACGTCGCCCGAGCGTGCGCGAGCACACGCAGGTCGAACGCATCCTGCTCGGGATTGACGTCGTACACAGGTGCCGTCGCGTCGCCGCCATAGCGTGCCGGATCGACGTCGCCGCCGCCCGGCAGCACGAAGGCGTCGAAGCGAGCGAGGTCGTGGTCGTGCGCCTCGATGACCTCCACCTCGACGCCCGGGCCGCGCGTGCAGCCCACGACGTCGTCGAGCAGCGCATTCGCGAGCGCCACCCTCGGATCGCCGCCCTCGCCGATCGACAGTCGGGCGGGGATGCCGACGAGCATCGTGCGCATGCGAGCTCCGATGGTCAGGCCGACGCGGCGGCGGTCGCCGTCTGCGCCTTCGTGCGCACCTCGGAGATGTACTCGCGCACCCGCTGGTCGACGATGATGTCGCTCGGCCGCAGCGGCCGCGACAGGTACAGGCCCTCGAGGCTCGTGAGCCGCGAGAGGGCCACGTACGTCTGCCCGGGGCTGAACGCCCGCTGCCCGAGGTCGATGATCGCCTGCTCGAACGTCGATCCCTGCGACTTGTGGATCGTCACCGCCCACGCGAGCCGCAGCGGGAACTGCGTGAACTCGGCGACGACGTCGCGGCGCAGCTCCTTCGTGGCAGGCGAGTACTGGTAGCGGAAGCGCTCCCACACGGCGGGCTCCACCTCGTGGTCCTCGCCGTCGACCTCCACGCGCACCGTCTGACCGATGCGCACGACGCGGCCGATGGATCCGTTGACCCACCGCTGCTGCGAGTCGTTGCGCAGGAACATCACCTGCGCGCCGACCTTCAGCTCGAGCACCTCCTCCGCAGGCTTCGCGCGCGGGCCGAAGTCGCCCGACACCTCCGCCATCGCCTTGCGCACCGTGCCGGGCAGGCGTGCGAGCTCGCGTGCGTTCGTGCGCTGCACCATGTCGTTGCGCGTCGCGAGGGTGAGGATGTCGTCCTCGGGTGGCGTGCGCGCGCCTGCGTCGTTGAGCAGCTGCGCGATGTCGGCGGTGACGGTGCCGTGCCGCACGGCGTTGAGCGCCACCTTGAACTCGAGGTCGGCCTGCCTGTGGATCTCGACGAGCTCGATCGTGTGCAGCTCGGTCTCGAGCCACACGCGCGCGTCGAAGAACCACATCGACCGGTAGTGGTCGTCGACGTACGCCCGCTCGTCTGCATCGCCAGGCACGGGCGCCAGCTGATACGGATCGCCGAACATCACCACCTGCACGCCGCCGAACGCCTCCGCGGGGCGCTGCCGCGCCTGCCGCAGCGACCGATCCATCGCATCCATGAGGTCGGCGTTCACCATCGAGACCTCGTCGATCACGAGCGTCTCGATGGAGTTCAGCAGCTTGCGCGTCTCGGCGTTCTGCTCGATCGCGGCGTCGCCGATGAGGCCGAGCGGCAGTCGGAACAGCGAGTGGATGGTCTGCCCGCCCACGTTGAGCGCCGCGACGCCCGTGGGCGCGCAGATCGCGAGCGCCTTCGACGTCTGCCACGCCAGATGCTGCAGCAGCGTCGACTTGCCCGTGCCCGCGCGGCCCGTGATGAACAGGTGGTCGCGCGTCAGCTCGATGCGGTCGAACACCGCCTGCTGCTCAGCGGTCAGCGACACACCCATCCCTCCAGCGTACGCACGAAGTCGGCGTCGCCGCCCGCACGGCTCGCGTGCTGTGGAGGATGCGGCCGACTGCGGCCTCCCGCGGGAGGCTGGGGCTTGCCATGGCAGGGCGCGCGTGCGAGCGTCGGGGCATGACGGGCACCGAGGCCGAAGGCGACGTGGTCGACCACGTCGTCACCGCGATCACGACCAACCATCCCGAGCACGACCCGGCGACCGTCGCGGGGCTCGCGCGCGAGGAGTTCGCGAAGCTCGAGCACAATCCCCTGCAGGACTACGTCGAGGTGCTCACCGAGCATGCGGTGAAGCGGCGGCTGCACGAGACGTGAGCCGCGCCACGCGGCGCTGACGTCGTTCGAGCCCGCGGGCCCGCCGATCGACGGAGTCGCGCATCCACCGACGGCGGGATGCCGTCGGCGACGATGTCGCGTGGGATGGGTGCATGATCCCCACGCGCACCCGCACCGTCCGCTCCAGAGCGTCCGCCGCTCGCGCAGCCATCGCCGCCGCCGCCGTCGCCGCGCTCGGCCTCGCAGGATGCGCCGCGGCGGATCCGACGACCGATGCCTCCGCGAGCCCGAGCGCCTCTGCGGTCTCGATCCCCGGCTCGCCGCTCGGCGAGGCGACGCAGTGGGCGCTCGATGCGCTGGGCGCCGACGAGCCCGTCTCCGCCGCCGAGCTGGAGGAGCGCTTCGCACCCGCCGCGATCGAGCAGCTGGGATCGGTCGACGTGCTCGTGGAGTCGTTCACGCAGCTGCAGACGATGGCGCCGTGGACGCTGCTCGCCTACGAGGAGCAGGCGTCGACGGCGGGGGCGCGCCTCGCCTCCGGCGGCGACGAGTACGTGCTCACCGTCGCGCTCGACGACGACGACCTGCTCACGACCCTCGCGGTGCAGCCCGCGCCCGAGATCCCCGAGCCCGCCGGCAGCTGGGACGAGCTGACGGAGCGCGCCGATGCGCTCGGCGCCCCCGTGGCGGTGACGGTCTTCGACGTCGCGGACGGCACGGTCGGCGATCCGACGTTCACGGCGGGCGACCTCACGGGGCCGCAGCCGTCGGGCTCGATGTTCAAGCTCTTCGTGCTGCTCGCCGTCGCCGACGCCGTCGAGGGCGGCAGCCTCGCGTGGGACGACGTGCTCACCCTCACGGATGCCGTGCGCAGCCTCCCCAGCGGCGAGCTGCAGCTGCAGCCCGACGGCACCGAGGTGACCGTCGAGGAGGCCGCGGCGGCCATGATCGCCATCAGCGACAACACCGCGACCGACCTGCTCATCCAGGCCGTCGGAGCCGACGCCGTCGAGGCGCAGCTCGCCGAGCACGCCCCAGACGGTGCCGACGCGTCGACGCCGCTGCTCACGACCCGCGCGCTGTTCCAGATCGGATGGGGCGACGAGTCGCTGCGCGCGCAGTGGGCGGCAGGCGACGACGCGACGCGCGAGTCCCTGCTCGCGCAGGTCGCAGCCGGCGACCTCACGACGGTCGCGACCGACGTGACGGTGCCGGTGTGGCAGGACGGCCTCGACTGGTTCCTCTCGGCCTCCGACCTCGCGCGCGCCCACCTCGCGCTGCACGAGGCGTCGCAGACCGACGCGGGCGCGCCGCTCGCCGACATCCTCACCACGAACCCCGGCCTCGACATGGGCGAGGGATGGGATGCCGTGGCCTTCAAGGGCGGCTCGTCGGTGGGCGTGCTCGGGGGCTCGTGGCTCGTCGAGGGCGACGCGGGCACGTACGTCGTCGTCGTGCAGTCGGCGACGACCGACGAGGCCCAGGTCGTCGCGCAGCAGCCTGCGCTGCATCTCGCGACCGACGCGGGCACGCTCCTCGCCGCCGAGTGACGCGGGCGCGCCCGCCGTCTGCGGGCGCGCCGGGCGGCCATGGGCGACGCATGGGCGGGGTCCGTACCCTGGTGGAGGAGATGTGCGCGGCGCATCCCGACCCGAGCAGACGAGGATGGCGTTCGACCGATGCATGCATGGAGCACGATCGCGGCCGCAGGCACCCATCCGTCGGAGGGATACGACGGGTTCATCGGGTGGGTGCTGAGCCTCATGGAGACGCTCGGCGAGGTCGGCGTCGGCCTCGCCGTGCTCATCGAGACGTTCGTGCCGCCCATCCCGTCGGAGGCGATCCTGCCCGGGGCGGGCTTCCTCGCCTGGGATGGCCGCATGAACGTGTGGGGCGCGTGGATCGCGGCGACGCTCGGCGCGCTCGTGGGCGCATGGATCTGGTACGCGATCGGTCGCGCCTTCGGGCGTGAGCGCACGCGGTGGATCGTGGGCCGCATCCCGCTCATGGACTTCGACGACTTCGACCGCGCCGAGCGCGTCTTCCAGCGGTGGGGCGGCGTCGCGGTGCTCGTGGGCCGCTGCGTGCCGCTCGTGCGCTCGTTCATCTCGATCCCCGCCGGCATCGAGCGCATGGCGTTCTGGAGGTTCTCGGTCTACACGTTCGTCGGCAGCCTCGTGTGGAACGGCATCTGGGTGTGGCTGGGCTTCGCGTTCGGACCGGTGATCGGGCCGGTGCTGTCGCAGTGGAGCGGGGTGCTGTCGAACGCGGTCGTGGCGATCATCGCGCTGCTCGTGCTGTGGTTCGTGATCGTGCGCGTGCGCCGCATCGTGCTGCGCCGCCGCGCCGAGCGCGACGGCACGGCCGAGGCCGTCGAGCGGGCGCCGGAGTCGACGACCGACTGACGCCCGCGCACGCGTCCTGGCAGCTCACCCCCGGTCGGTGGCGGTCCGCAGCCCCTCCGCCTGCGTGAGGCGCTCGCCCGCGGCGCGGGCCGCCGCGGGCCTCGCGAGCACCACGGCGAGCACGAGCACCACGATCGCCATCGCCATGCCGGGCCCCCACCATGCGGCCGCCTCGGTCGGCAGCGGGAAGACATTGCGGAAGAGCGTGTAGGCGAGCACCGCGATGCCGAGCACGGGGATGACGATCTCCCACCGCGACACGGTCGTCTGCCCCGTGAAGAACAGCAGCCTGACGGCGCCGACCGACGCGAGCAGGTAGGCGACGAGCAGCACGAGGGTGCCCGTGACGCCCGCGATGGCGAAGAGGTCGTACGGCTGCGCACCGAGCACGAGCCCGATGACCTCGATGAGCGCGACGAGGCCGACGACGGCCGCGACGGCGCGGTTCGGGATGCCGTGGCGAGGGTGCACGTGGGCGAGGGCCTTCGGGCCGAGGCCGTCGCGCGAGAGGGCGAAGAGCAGGCGGCTCGCCCCGACGACGCATGCGAGCGCGCATGCCGCCGCCGAGATCGCGGCGCCGATCGTGATGACGTCGCCCAGCCACGGCGCGATCCACGAGCTCGCGAGGTCGCCGATGAGCGCGCTCGAGCCGATGAACGCCTCGATGCCGCCCTCGTCGGTGCCGAACGCCATGACCTCGATCGCGGTGACGACGACGAAGAAGATGCCGCCGAAGATCGCGGTGCCGAGGATGGCGCGGGGGATGTCGCGGCGCGGCTCCCTCGCCTCCTCGCCGAGCGTCGCCGCCGCCTCGAATCCCGCGAACGAGAGGAAGCCGAACACGATGCCGAGGAAGACCGTCGACAGGTCGGTGCCCTCCGGCACCGTGAGGACCGACAGGTCGAACGACGTGCCGTTGGGGGTGTCGCCCACGACGAGCCTGCCGAGCACGATGACGGCGACGACGAGGATGAGCGCGATCGTCACGCCCTCGACGATGACGAGCACGAGCGTGCCGCGCTTCGCGGGCCGCGAGCCCAGGAACCACACGACGCCGAGCGCGATCCATGCGAAGACGAACGCGGCCCAGGTGGGCGGCGAGGGCCAGATGCCGAACTGGTCGACGAGCTCGGTCACGAAGATGCCGGCCGCCATCGACGTCACGACGCCGTAGAAGACGTACGTCGCGGCGTTGAGCCACCCCGCCGTGATGCCTGCGCGTGCGCCGAGCGTCGCGCCGACGAATCCGTAGACGCTGCCCGCATGGTTGAAGCGCTGCGAGAGCCGCACGAACGTGTACGCGATGAGCAGCACGCCGATCGTGGCGAGCAGGAACGCGAGCGGCACGGCGCGGCCGACGAGGCCCGCCGTGCCCTGCGGGTTGATGTTGATCGCCATCGACGGCGCCATGAGCGCGATCGAGACGCCGATCGCCTCCCACACGGTGAGGGTGCGGGTG
>NZ_CEEDMM010000039.1:0-7361 GCF_979255995.1 Agrococcus sp. AC640b | reverse complement strand
GCCGAACGCGTCACGCCGCCTTTGTAGCGCGGGCGGACGGCGCGCGCACGGCCCTCTGCGGTCGTGAGCACGGCGGGGGTGCGAGGACGGATGACACCCCCGCCGCGCGTCCAAGGTCACCCGGAGGTGATGCCGGGGATCGGTGCTCGGCGGGGTGAGACCATGGGGCTGCATCCCCTGGTCGCTCCCTGGACGTCGAGCATCTCGCCTCCTCGGCTTGCATGACGTTCGGAGCGACGCCGCGCACGGATGGGCGCCGCCCCGCATCGCGCCTCCCCCACGTCGCCTCCATCGCAATCCGCGTCGGCGACGGTGCCGAACCACTCCCGATGCGATGACGCGCGTCATCGGATCGACACGGGATCCACGACGGGGTCGGCATTCGGGCCGACCCCGTCGTCGTACGTGCCGAAGCGATGGCCGGATGCCGAACTGAACACGTTCAGATACAGTCGTGGCATGACGGCGGAGCCAGAGGGAACCAAGGGCCAGCGCACGCGAGCCAGGGTCGTCGACGCCGCGCTCGCCACCCTCGCCGAGCACGGCTACGCAGGGGCGTCGATGCGCCGCATCGCAGAGCGGGCGGGCGTCGCACCCGGCACGATCTACCTCTACGTGCCGTCGAAGGCGCACCTCGTGCACCTCGTCTACGACGCCGTGACGCAGCGCATCGCGGCACGCGCCGCCGTCGAGCTCGGCGACGAGCGCCGCTTCGCCGCACGGCTCGCGACGGTGCTCACGATCGCGCTCGACGAGATCGCGCCGCACCATGGCGTCGCGGTCGAGATGCTCGGCGCCTCCCTCGACCCCGCCTCGGCGACGAGCCCCTTCGGCGCGGCGAGCGCTGCGACGCGCGAGCGCGCGATCGACGTCTTCCGCGTCGTCGTCGCAGGCTCCGACCTGCGCGCCGACGCCGAGGTGCTCGCCGCCCTGCCCGAGCTGCTGTGGGCGGCGCTCATGGCGGTCATGCTGGCGTGGTCGATGGACCGCAGCGACGGCCAGCGCCGCACGCGAGCGCTCGTCGCCGAGGCGGTGCCGCTCGTCGACGACCTGGCGCGGGCGAGTCGGCTCCCCGTGCTGCGCGGGCAGGCCAGGCGCGTGCTGGCCCTCGCCGAGCTCGCGAGAGGACTCCACGATGCGTGACGATGCCTGGCACGAGGATGCGTACGACGGCGACGACGCGCACGCGACGACCGATGGGCGCGCCGATCTCGACGCTCGCTACGGCGTCGGCGACCCGCGTGCGAACGCATGGACCGGGCTCGACCTCGGCGTCGGATGGGCGATCGGGATCGGCGCGCTGCTCGTCGTGGGCGTCGTGCACGGCGTCGTCACCGGGCTCGGTCCGGGAGGCTCGCCCACGTACGGCGCGGTGTTCGGGTGGTTCGCGGTGCTCTCCGGCGCACCGGTGCTCACCGCATACGGGGTGCCCGTGGCAGCGCTCGCTGCGACGATCCTGCGTCGCGTGCGGGCCGAGTGGCTGCACCTGATCGTCTTCGCGGCGCTCGGCGCGCTCGGCTGCTGGCTGTTCGCGCTCGTGATGACCGGCCTCGGCGAGTCGGGCGCGGCGGGCGGGTCCGGCGGCGGTTGGTTCGTGACGACGGTGGCGTACGGGATCGTCGCAGCCGTGGCTGCCCGGTGGGGTGCGAAGCGGTGCGCGATCCTTCGCTTCGATCGCCGCGATGGAGGGGTGCAGCGCGCGGGATCCTGACCGCCGGCGCCCGCCGGAGCGTGTACCGTGGAGACGCCGCGCAGCATCGCCGCGCTGGCGCCGGGGGTGTAGCTCAATGGTAGAGCTCCAGTCTTCCAAACTGGTGGCGCGGGTTCGATTCCCGTCACCCCCTCGGCCGTCGCCCCCACCGCCGACCTGACCGGTCGCAGCATGCGCGGGCGGGCCGGCCTCAGCCGCCGATGGCGTTCATGCCTCTCGCGGGCTGCAGGAAGCTCGGGTCGTCGATCGCGTGGCCGGGCAGCTTGCCGCGGATGCACGCGCGCAGCACGCGGTCGATCGCCGCGTCGCTCGGGTCCTCGCCGCGCAGCACGGGCAGCAGGTCGTACTCGCTCGACGAGAAGAGGCAGTTGCGCAGCTGCCCGTCTGCCGTGAGCCGCAGGCGGTCGCAGTCGCCGCAGAAGGGGGCGGTGACGGAGGCGATGATGCCGACGGTGTGCGGCTCGCCGTCCGCGCTCGTGCTGCCGAGCATCCACCGCTCCGCGGGCGCGCCGCCGCGACCGGGGACGGGCGTCAGATCCCATCGCGCCTCGAGCGCTGCGAGGATCTCCTCGCGCGTGACCATCGTCGCGCGATCCCAGGTGTGACCGGCGTCGAGCGGCATCTGCTCGATGAAGCGCAGCTGCGCGTCGTGCGCGACGGCGAACTCGACGAGGTCGACGAGCTCGTCGTCGTTGACGCCGCGCATCGCCACGGCGTTGAGCTTCAGCGGCCGCAGCCCAGAGGCCTGCGCGGCACGGATGCCCTCCAGCACGTCGTCGAGACGATCTCGCCTGGTGAGCGACGCAAAGCGCTCGCGGTCGATGGTGTCGATCGAGATGTTCAGCCGCCGAAGCCCCGCGTCCATGAGGTCCGGCAGCAGCTCGGCGAGGCGGATGCCGTTCGTCGTCATCGCCAGCTCGAGCGGCTGGCCGTCGGCGCCGACGATGCCGCTCAACGTGCGCACGACGTCGACGATGTCGCGGCGCAGCAGGGGCTCGCCGCCGGTGAGTCGCAGCGTCGTGATGCCCGCGGCGGCGGCGACGCGCGCGACGTGCTCGATCTCGTCGAGCGTGAGGATGCTCGACCGTGCCAGCCACTCCATGCCCTGCTCGGGCATGCAGTACGTGCAGCGCAGCGAGCACCGGTCGGTGAGCGAGATGCGCAGGTCGCGGTGCACGCGGCCGAAGCCGTCGACGAGCGGCCCGGATGCGTCGTCGCCGTCCGGGAGCGGGCGCGGCCGACTGCCGATGACGACGGGCGTCACGGTCACGAGGGCTGCTCCTGGTCCACGCCTCGACCGTACCCCGCAGGCTGGGCGCAGCGGCGGGTGCCCGCGCACTTCCGCCGCCGGCACAATGCGCGATCCGCGACGCCGTCGGGGTCCGGATGCCTCAGATGCGCAGCAGGCGCACGTGTCGCGGATCGATGCGCAGCCGCACGGATGCGCCGGGGACGAGCGCGAGGTCGGCGACGGCCGAGACGGGCAGCTCCGCCGCCACGGTCTCCGCGAGATCCGCCTCGCCGGCGTGCGCGGCGGGCGCCGCGCGATCTGGCGCGAGGCGCTGCGGATCGCCGCGCTGCGGCCCGTCGCGCTGCGGCCCGTCGCGCTGCGGCACCGTGACGACGCGCACGCCGCCGAGCGTCGCCTCGAGCCGCACGACGCGCGCGAGCCATCCGACGCCCCCGGCCTCGTGCGCCGCCGGAGACTCCCCCACCGGCCGCAGGTGCACGGCAGACGGCGGCAGCACGGCGGCGACCGCGGCGCCGTCGTGCGCCACGGCATCCGCCGACGACGCGTCGCCCGCAGGCAGGCGCACGTCGCCACGAACGCTCGTCCACGCGCCGCTGCTCGCGACGCCCACGAGCCGGTTGAGGCCCGCGATGGAGGCGGCGAAGCGCGTGCCTGGCGTCGACAGCACGTCGCGCGTCGCGCCCTGCTGCGTCACGACGCCGTCCTCGAGCACGACGAGGCGGTCGGCGAGCGCGACCGCGTCGACGGCGTCGTGGGTCACGACGATCGCGGTCGTGCCGCTCGCGGAGAGCTGCGCCGCGAGCAGCGTGCGGATGTCGGCGGCCGTCTCGGCGTCGAGCGACGTGAGGGGCTCGTCGAGCAGCACGGCGCGCGGCGAGGCCGCGAGGGCCCTCGCGAGGGCGACGCGCTGCTGCTGCCCGCCCGACAGCGCCGCGGGTCGTCGGGCCCCGGCGCCCGCGAGGCCGACGCGGTCGAGCCACGCCTCGGCGCCCTCCACGGCGTCCACCCTGCGCGCACCGTGGGTGCGCAGCGCGAAGGCGACGTTGTCGCGCGCGCTCAGGTGCGGGAAGAGCCGCGGCTCCTGCCCCAGCAGAACGACGCCGCGCCGCATGGGCGGCACGTGCGCGCTGCGACGCCCGCGCTCGTCGACGGTGCGGTCGCCGATGCGGATGCGTCCGCCCGTGGGTCGCGCGAGGCCCGCGAGCGCCGCGAGCAGCGTGGACTTGCCGGCGCCGCTCGGCCCCATGACGGCCACGACCTCCCCCGCCGACGCGACGATCGACGCATCCAGCACGAAGCCGTCGCGCTCGACGACCACGTGGGCGTCGACCACATGAGCGTCGCCCACGTGCTCGTCGACGCCGCCGCGCTCCTCGACCGCCCCCCGCTCCGCGTGGCGGCTGCGCGTCATCGCACGGCCCCCGGCCGCCATGCGCGCACGAGCAGCAGCACGCCCACGGCCGTCGCGAGCAGCAGCAGCGACAGCGCGACGGCGGTGCCCTGTCCGACCCCGCCGCCGTTGAACGCCGAGTAGATCGCGAGCGGCATCGTCTGCGTCGTGCCCGGCGCGTTGCCTGCGAGCAGCGCCGTCGCCCCGAACTCGCCCACGGCGCGCGCGAAGCACAGCACGACGCCCGCGACGAGGCCCGGGGCTGCGAGCGGCAGCGTGATCCGCACGAGGATGCGCCATCGGCCGGCGCCGAGGGCCGCCGCGGTCTCCTCGTACGCGACGCCTGTCGAGCGCAGGGATCCCTCGACGGCGAGCACGAGGAACGGCAGCGCCACGAACGTCTGCGCGAGCACGACGGCCGTCGTCGAGAACGGGATGCGGATGCCCCACTCCGCCAGCAGCGGGCCGAGCCAGCCGGTGCGTCCCAGCAGGAACAGCAGCGCGACGCCGCCGACCATGGGCGGCAGCACGAGCGGCACGGTCACGAGCGCCCGCAGCAGCGCGGCCGTCCGGGCGCCTGCGCGCGCGATCGCGAGGGCGAGCGGCACCCCCAGCACGACGCACAGCAGCGTCGCGACCGCGCCGGTGCGCAGCGACAGCGAGAGGGCGGACAGCGCGGCGGGGCTCGTGACGTCGGAGACGAGCGTCGACCAGTCGACGCGGCCGACGAGCGCGGCGAGCGGCACGACGAGCAGCGCGAGCCCCAGCACGGCGGGCACGAGCAGCACCTGCGGCACGAAGCCCCGTGCGGGGGCCTCGCGCCGTGATGGCACCGTTCGCGTCCGCGTCGAGGTCACGGTGCGCCGAAGCCCAGCTGCTCGAGCACGGCGCGGCCCTCGTCGCCGAGCACGAACGCGACGAACGCATCGGCGACCTCCGCGTTCGCGGCGTCGTCGAGCGCGACGATCGGGTAGGTGCTCACGACGTCGTCCGCGCCCTCGGTCTCGATCGTCTCGACGTCGTCGGTCGTCGCGGCGTCGGTGACGTACACGAGGCCAGCGTCGGCCTCGCCGGTCGCGATCTTCGTGAGCACGGCGGTGACGCTCTGCTCGGCGCTGTCGACGGATGCCTCGACGCCCGCGTTCGCCAGCAGGGTCTCGGACGCGGCGCCGCACGGCACCTCGGGGGCGCACAGCACGACCGCGAGGTCGGGGTCGGCGAGGTCGGCGAGCCCCTCGACGCCGCCGGGGTTGCCGGCGGGCACGACGAGCACGAGGGTGTTCGTCGCGAACGGCGCGGCGCCGCTCGCGAGGCCCGCGTCGACGACGCGCGCCATGTTCGCCTCGTCGGCGGAGGCGAAGACGTCGGCGGGCGCGCCCTCGACGAGCTGCGTGGCGAGCGTCGACGAGCCGTCGAACGACACGGGCGCCACGTCGACGCCGGGGTGCTGCGCATCGAACCGCGTGGCGAGCTCGTCGAACGCGGCCGTGAGGGATGCCGCGGCGACGATCGTCAGCTCGCCGGAGAGCTCGGGGGCTGCGGCATCGGACGGCGTCGCCGCCGACGCCGTCGGGTCGGCGTCCGAGCCGCCTGCGCAGCCAGCGAGCGCGAGGATGCCGACGGCTGCGAGGCCGAGCCGGGTGACGCGAGGTGCGCGCATGCTCAGTCCCTCGGCGCCTCGACGATGACGGTGGTGGCCTTCACGACGGCGACGGCGAGCGAGCCCGGCTCGAGGGCCAGCTCGTCGACGGCCTCGGCCGACATGAGCGAGACGACGCGGTGGGGCCCCGACTGGATGTCGACCTGCGCCATGACGCCGTCGCGCTGCACGCGCGTCACGAGGCCCACGAAGCGGTTGCGCGCGCTCGAGAGGCGGTCGGAGGGGTCGGATGCGGCGTGCGCCACCTCGACGGCGTGCGCAGCCAGCGCCGACCCGGGGATGGCGGCGGGACTGTCGCCCGTCGTCGGCAGGGTGCCGTGGTCGACCCAGCGGCGCACGGTGTCGTCGCTGACGCCGAGCAGGCGCGCTGCCTCTGCGATGCGGAACGTCGTCATGTCGCCACCGTACCCGCAGATGCGGCTGCCACCGGCGTGTCTCGCCGCATCTGCGCATCGATCGCATCCCTGTCGGCTGCCGGGCGTGCGACGCCATCCGACCGCATAGCCTGAGCGCATGCCTCTGCCACCGCTCGTCGAGCCGGTCGCGGCGCTGTCCGACGCCGAGCGCGAGCGCACGGCGCGCCACGCGGTGCTCGCCGGGTTCGGCGAGCTCGGCCAGCGCAGGCTCGCGGCCGCGCACGTCGCCGTCGTCGGCGCGGGCGGGCTCGGATCCCCCGTCGTGCTCGCGCTCGCCGCCGCGGGCGTCGGCACCATCACGGTCGTCGACGACGACGTCGTGGAGGCCTCGAACCTGCAGCGCCAGGTCATGCACCGCCATGACGACGTCGGCGCCCCCAAGACGGCCTCGGCGGTGCGCGTCGCAGCGGGGCTCGCACCCGAGGTGCACGTGCGCGCCGTGCAGCAGCGGCTCACGGAGGAGACTGCCGACGCGCTGCTCGCAGGCGCCGACGTCGTCGTCGACGGCACCGACACGTTCGCGACGCGTGCGGTCGTCGCGGCGGCGTGCGAGCGGCTCGGCGTGCCGCTCGTGTGGGGCGTGCTGCAGGAGTTCCACGCGCAGGTGACGGTGCTGTGGTCGGCGCCGCCCGCCGGCGTGCCCGCCGTGACGCTCTCGGACCTCTATCCGCCTGACCGCGTCGGCGAGGTGCCCTCGTGCGCGCAGGTGGGCGTGCTCGGCGCGCTGTGCCTGCAGGTCGGCGGGCTCATGGCGCTCGAGGTCGTGAAGCTCGTCGCGGGCATCGGCGAGCCCCTGCTGGGCAGGGTCGTCGTCATCGACGCGCTGCGCGGGCAGCAGACCGAGGTGCCGCTGCGAGCCGCAGGCGTCCCCGCCGACGCCGCGTGGCAGCACCCGCCGACCGCGCACCCGTCGACCCCGCACACCATCCCCC
>NZ_CEEDMM010000038.1:0-8867 GCF_979255995.1 Agrococcus sp. AC640b | reverse complement strand
ACGGTGGGCGGGGCGCACCCCGACGCGGGGCTACGCCGTGAGGGTCGCCGCCGCCTGCATCATGTGCGCTCGGATGACGTGCACCGCGTGGTCCTCATCGCCCGACGCGATGGCCTGCACGATCTCGCGGTGCCGCTCCGTGTCCATGTTCGACCTCGCCCGCTCATGGCCGGCGAACATGATCGACATGCGGATCGACCCCTCCAGCTGCCGCCACTGATGCTCGAGCGTCGCGTTCTCGACGAAGCGGATGAGGTCGCGGTGGAAGTCGAGGTCGGCCTCGATCCACGCCGTCACCGTGCCGCCCTCGGCGAGCCGCATCCGCTCGATCGCCGCGTGCAGCACGGCCACGGCGCCCTCGATGCGGCCACCGGAGATGATGAGGCGGGCGGCGAGCGCCTCGAGGGCGCCGCGCACGAGGAAGATGTCCTCGATCTCGCGCGCATCGAGGTTGCGCACGCTCAGCCGGCCGCGAGCGCCCGCCTCGAGCAGGCCCTCCTGCTGCAGCTGCCGCATCGCCTCGCGCAGCGTGCCGCGGGAGATGCCGAGACGCTCCGACAGATCGGTCTCGACCATGTGGGTGCCTGGCACGATCTCGCCGCTCGTGATCGCACGACGCAGCGAGACCACCGCGAGCTCGCGGAGGTTCGTGCGGTCGAGCCCGACGAGTGCGCTCATGCCGTCCCCCCTAGGTCTGCGAAGAAGGATACGGGGCGGATGCTGTGCGCATCCGCCCCGTCGAGCAGTACGGTGCCCGGCCGCCGTGTCGCTGGCGGACGGCCGGGCACCGATCCTGCAGCCGCGCGTCAGACGGCGCGGGCGAGCCTGTCGCCGTCGGTCGACGCCTCCGCCTCCGCCTCCTCGGCGAGGGCGCGCTCGCGCGGACCCCACGTCTCGCGAGTGAGGAGCGCGGCCGTGAGGCCGATGAGCGCGTACGCACCGAACAGCAGTGCCGGGCCCAGCCATCCGAGCGCCACGAACAGCAGCGTCGTGATGAAGGGCGTGAAGCCCGACACCATCGCCGAGATCTGGTACGCGAGCGACGCGCCCGACGAGCGGGTCTTCGCCTGGAACAGCTCGGGGAACCACGCGCCCTGCGCGCCGGCGAGCGCGTTCTGGCAGACGGAGTAGGCGAGCACCATCGTGATGATGATGAGGAAGAAGACGCCCGTGTTCACGAGCAGGAACATCGGGATCGCGAAGAGCGCCGCGAACGCGGTGACGCCGATGTACAGCGGCCTGCGCCCGATGCGGTCGGTGAGGTTCGCCCACGCCCACGTCGCGACGATGCCGATGCCGGCGCCGATGCACAGCGCCGTGAGCGTCTGCGACGGCTCTGCGAGACCCTCGCCGTTGATGTAGCTGATCATGTACGTCACCGACACCGCGTAGCCGGCGGTCTCGGCGATGCGCAGGCCGATGCCGCGCAGGATGTTGCGCCAGTCGGTCTTCACGACCTCCACGATGGGCGATCGCACGATGTCGTCCTTCGCCTTGACGTCCTCGAAGACGGGCGACTCGGGCACCTTCGCGCGGATGACGAGGCCGACGGCGACGAGCACGATGCTCGCGAGGAACGGCACGCGCCACGCCCAGTCGCCAGGCAGGTGCACCGAGACGAGGAACGTGAGGTTCGCCAGCAGCAGCCCGACGGGGAAGCCCGCCTGCACGATGCCGGTGAAGGCGCCCTTGCGTCGCCACGGCGCGTGCTCGTAGCTCATGAGGATCGCGCCGCCCCACTCCGCGCCGAACGCGACGCCCTGCACGATGCGCACGGTCACGAGCAGGATGGGGGCGACGATGCCGACCTGCGCGTACGTCGGCAGGAGGCCGATGACGAACGTCGCGAGCCCCATGGCGATGAGGGATGCGACGAGCACGGGCTTGCGGCCGATGCGGTCGCCGAGGTGGCCGCCGATGACGCCGCCGAGCGGGCGGGCGAGGAAGCCGACGCCGAGCGTCGCGAACGACAGCAGCGTGCCGACCAGGGGATCCTCGGACGGGTAGAAGACGGTGCCGAAGTACAGCGCGGCCGCGGTGCCGTAGCCGATGAAGTCGTACGTCTCGATCACGGCGCCCACGCCGGAGCCGACGGCGACGCGCTTCGCCTCGGGAGTGCCGCGGACGGGGCCGCGCATCGCAAGAGCCTCGGTGCTCATGGTGTCCTCTCCTGGTCAAGGATGCCTCGACGTCAGGGGACTCACGAGCCACACGACGCTGTCGGCAGACGCCAGCATGCACGCATTCCTGTTGACTGTCAACAGTCGACCCGCTACGGTCGCTCTCGGTGCGGATCAGCCGCGCCGCTCGGCGCAGAGCGGACCGGATGCGCCACGTGAGGACCGACGATGACGTTCCCCGAGAGGCTCGGCTGCTCCACGATCTCGTTCCAGCACCTCGCGCTCCCCGACGCCCTCGACGACGTGCGCGCGCTCGGGTTCCAGGAGATCGACCTCGGCGCCCTCCCCGGCGTCTGCGACCACGTGCCCTTCGAGCTCGACGACCGTGCGATCGACGCCGTCGCCGCCACGATCGCTGCCGCCGGCATCCGCGTGCGCTCGGTGAACGGCGACGTCGGCGACCTGAACGCGCCCGCCGCCGACCCCGCCGCGCGCCGCGCGCACCTCGAGCGTCTCCTGCGCCTCACCGCCGCCATCGGCGCCGAGGCGCTCGTGCTGCCGTGCGGAGCGCTCGACCACACGCCGGCTGCGACGCTCGACGTCGACGTCGCCCGCATCGCGCACGAGCTCGCCGTCGCCGCCACGCTCGCCGAGCAGCACGGCACCCAGGTGTGGGTGGAGTCGATCCACTTCCTCCGCCTGTGCTGGAACGCCGAGCGCGCCGCGATGCTGCACGAGCGCACCCCCGAGTCCGTGCGGGCCGTGCTCGACGTCGCCCACGTCGTCGCCGCCGACGACGCGCTGGTCGACGTCGTGGCGACGTGGGGCGGTCGCACCGCCCACGTGCACCTGCGCGACGCCGTGCCCGGCGACTTCGCGAAGCCCATCGGCGGCGGCACCGTCGACTTCGCCGCAGCCTTCTCGGCGCTCGCCGCCTCCGGCTACGACGGCGCGTTCACGCTCGAGCTGCCCGCGCGCGCCTACACCGACGACGCGACCTCCACGTCGACGCCCGCCTTCCGCGCCGAGCGGCTCGCGAGCATCGACGCCGCAGCACGACACGTCGCGCCCCTGCTCGAGGCCGCAGGCCTCGCGCACCGCGGCGTGCCGTCGCGGTGACCGTCGACCCTGCACGCCACCGCCGACACCGATCAGAAGAAGGAGCACCATGACCACTGCACGCACCGCCATCGTCACGGGCGCCGCGAGCGACCGCGGCATCGGCATGGCCGTCGCCGACCGCTACGCCCGCGACGGCTGGGCCGTCGTCATCCTCGACCTCGACGGCGAGCGCGCAGCCCACGTCGCCGCCGAGATCGGAGCACGCCACGGCGTCGCCCACCTCGGCCTCGCCGTGGACGTCGCCGACGAGGCCGCCGTCGAGGCGGCCCGCGCCGCCGTCGCCGCCGAGGTGGAGGCCGGACGCCTGCCCGTCGTCGGCGCGCTCGCGAACGTCGCGGGCATCACCTCCCCCGTGCCGTTCCTCGAGACGGACCTCGCGCTCTGGAACCTCGTGATGTCGGTGAACGCCACGGGCACCTACCTCATGACCAAGGCGTTCCTGCCGCCGATGCTCGAGGCGGGCTTCGGCCGCATCGTGAACATGTCGTCGGTCTCGGCGCAGCGCGGCGGCGGCGTGTTCGGCAAGGTGCCGTACTCGGCGGCGAAGGCGGCGATCCTCGGCTTCACGAAGGCGCTCGCTCGTGAGATCGCCGACTCCGGCGTGACCGTGAACTCCGTCACGCCCGGCGCGGTCGACACGAACATCCGCGTCGGCACGACGCCGGAGCTCGAGGCGCGCATCGCCGCCGACATCCCCATCGGCCGCGTGGCGTCGACCGACGAGATCTCGGCGGTCTTCGCGTTCCTGTCGAGCGAGGATGCGTCGTACCTGCAGGGCACGAACATCGACGTGAACGGCGGCAGCCACCTGCACTGAGTGGCGCAGGCGCCGCCCCGCCGCTCCCGTCGCTCCCTGCGGTGCGAGCGCAGCGAGCCCACCCCGATCCCTGAGGTGCGAGCGCAGCGAGCCTCGAAGGGGGCCGTGACCACCGGATCGCGGGTTGGGCCCCTTTCGAGGCTCGCTGCGCTCGCACCTCAAGGAGCGGTGCAGGGGGGCACCGCCACGACCGAGGAGGAGCGGTGCAGGGGGCGTCGCACCCGACCGAGCAGGGGCGGGTCGGAGGACGCCGCTGCGCCGACCGCGGGTCAGTGCGGCAGGGAGTCTCGCTCGAGCAGCGTCTCCCACTGCGGCGGCTCGGGCTCCTCGACCTCGGCGGCCGGTCGCGTGGCGTGGGCGAGCAGCCACCATGCGACCATGCCGGTCGCGGCGGCGATCGCCACGTTCATCGCGGCGGCGATCACGAGCGCCACGATCGTGCCGACCATCTCGGCCCCACCTGCGGCGAGCCCGGTGATCCCACGATCGAGCAGCGGCGAGAGCAGGGTCGAGAACGGCGCGGTGAAGATGTTGAGCACGACGCGGGCGCCGAGCGCGATCCCGAACGCGCCGAACGTGAGCCTGACGGGCCGGGCGTAGCCCGCCGCCCGCAGCACGCGCACGCTGACGAGCGCACCCACGACGAACGCCGTGACGCCGACCACGACGAGCGCCGCGCCGACCCACGGCCACGGGCCGAACTGCAGCGCTGCGATGCTCGCGTCGGCCGCCGCGACGTCGACGTCGACGAGCACCGACGACAGCCAGCGCACGAGCGACTCGACGAGCAGCGGCAGCAGGAGCAGCAGCACGCCGAGACCCGTCACGTCGAAGCCCAGCAGCATCATCGCGCCGCCGACGCCGCCGGCGAGGCGCGCGCGACGCGTCATCTGCTGGGGCAGCCGGGGCCTGGGCGGCGGTGCGATGGAGGCGGCGTACGCGCGCTGCGCGTCGAGGTTGGGGACGTGCGTCGACAGCGGGGACTCGAAGTCCTGGCGCTCGTCGCTCGTCACCATCCCATGATCCCGGCTCGGGCTGGATCCCCGGTGAGAGCGACGCCGGTCCCGTGCCCCGGTCGTGACGGACGCGCGCATCGACCATCCTGGAATTCCGATGATCACCCTGCGGATTCGTTCGCTGTTGCCGCATGGTCGACGGTCGCAGACTGTCCCTCACGGGCCACGTCGGCGTGGACCGGAAGGGACGGCCATGACGCTCGACATCCGCGACGACCAGCGTCGCGACGACGCCACCGACGAGGCACTCGCCGAGGAGGCCATCGCGCTCGTGCGCCACTGGCTGCGCGAGGCCTCTGGCATCCCCGCCGATGCCGCAGGCGCCCGGCTCGCGGGCGTGCTGCGCGACCCCGCTGGCCTCGACTTCACCGTCGGCTTCGTCGACGGCGTCGTGCGCCCCGAGGATCGCCGCGTCGCCGCACGCACGCTGCGTGCCATCGCGCCGAACGTGCCCGGCTTCCTGCCCGCCCCCATGCGCGCCGCCGTACGCCTCGGCGGCCTGCTCGCCCCCGTGCTCCCCCACGTCGTCGTGCCCATCGCTCGCCGCGTGCTGCGCGGCATGGTCGGGCACCTCATCGTCGACGCGACCGACGCCCGCCTCGGCCGCGCCATCGCCTCCTTGCGCCGCGACGGCGTGCGCCTCAACATGAACCTGCTCGGCGAGGCCGTGCTCGGCGAGGACGAGGCGCGCCGCCGCCTCGCAGGCACGCGTGCGCTGCTCGCGCGCGACGACGTCGACTACGTGTCGATCAAGGTCTCCTCGACCGTCGCCCCGCACGACCCGTGGGCGTTCGACGCGGCCGTCGACGACGTCGTCGAGCAGCTGCAGCCGCTGTTCCAGCAGGCCGCCGAGGCGCCGACGCCGAAGTTCGTGAACCTCGACATGGAGGAGTACAAGGATCTCGACCTGACGATCGCCGTCTTCACGCGCCTGCTCGACCGCCCCGAGCTGCTCGGGCTCGAGGCCGGCATCGTGCTGCAGGCGTACCTGCCGGATGCGCTGCCCGCCATGGAGCATCTGCAGACGTGGGCGGCCGACCGCCGCGCCCGCGGTGGCGCTGGCATCAAGGTGCGGCTCGTGAAGGGCGCGAACCTGCCGATGGAGCGTGCGGAGGCGTCGCTGCACGGCTGGCCGCTCGCGACGTGGCACTCGAAGCTCGAGTCCGACGCCGGCTACAAGCGCGTGCTCGACTACGCACTGCATCCCGACCGCATCGCGAACGTGCGCCTCGGCGTCGCAGGCCACAACCTGTTCGACATCGCCTACGCGTGGCTGCTCGCCGGCAGGCGCGGCGTGCGCGAGGGCGTCGAGCTCGAGATGCTGCTGGGCATGGCGCAGGCGCAGGCCGAGGCCGTGCGACGCGACGTCGGCAGCCTGCTGCTGTACACCCCCGTCGTCGCGCCAGCCGAGTTCGACGTCGCGATCGCCTACCTCATCCGCAGGCTCGAGGAGGGCGCGGCGAGCGACAACTTCATGTCGGCCGTGTTCTCGCTCGACGCCGACGAGACGCTCTTCGCCCGCGAGCGCGACCGCTTCCTCGCCTCGATCGCCGCGATGGCGGAGCCTGCCCCCGCACGCCACCGCGTGCCCGACCGCTTCGCCGCCGTGCCCCGCTCGGTCGACGGCGCGTTCCGCAACGCCTCCGACACCGACCCGTCGGTGCGCGAGCACCGCGCATGGGTGCAGGACGTGCTCGCGCGCGTGCCCGGCTCGACGCTCGGCGTCGACGCCGTCGCAGCCGCGACGCTGCCGGATGCGGCAGCGGTCGACGCGTGCATCGCGGATGCGCACGCGGCCGCCGAGGCGTGGGGCGCGATGACGGGCGCCGAGCGCGCGATCGTGCTGCACCGCGCCGGCGAGGAGCTCGAGGCCAGGCGCGGCGACCTGCTGGAGGTCATGGCGTCGGAGGCGGGCAAGACGATCGCGCAGGGCGACCCGGAGGTGTCGGAGGCGATCGACTTCGCGCACTGGTACGCCGAGCGCGCGAAGGAGCTCGACGACGTCGACGGCGCCACCTTCACGCCCGCGCGCGTGACGGTGATCACGCCGCCGTGGAACTTCCCCGTCGCGATCCCCGCAGGCGGTGCGCTCGCGGCGCTCGCGGCAGGCTCGGGCGTCATGTTCAAGCCTGCGCGCGTCACGGCACGCTCCGGCGCGCTCGTCGCCGAGGCGCTGTGGGCGGCGGGCGTGCCGCGCGACGTGCTGCAGCTCGTGCAGGTCGCCGACCGTGCCGCATCCAGGCGGCTCGTCGACCATCCGCTCGTCGACCGCGTCATCCTCACGGGCGCGTACGAGACGGCCGAGCTGTTCCGCTCGTTCCGCCACGACCTGCCGCTGCTGGCCGAGACGAGCGGCAAGAACGCCATGATCGTGACGCCGTCGGCCGACCTCGACCTCGCGGTCAAGGACGTCGTCGCCTCCGCCTTCGGCCACGCAGGGCAGAAGTGCTCCGCGGCGTCGCTCGTGATCCTCGTGGGCTCTGTGGCGCGCTCGCGCCGCTTCCGCACGCAGCTGCTCGACGCCGTCGCCTCCCTCACCGTCGGCCTGCCGCAGGATGCGACGACGCAGATGGGGCCGCTCGTGGAGCCCGCCGCCGGCAAGCTGCTCGACGGCCTCACGCGACTCGCGCCCGGCGAGTCGTGGGCGATCGCGCCGCGCCGGCTCGACGAGGAGGGGCGCATGTGGACGCCAGGCGTGCGCGACGGCGTCGCCCGCGGCTCCGAGTATCACCGCACCGAGTACTTCGGGCCGATCCTCGGCATCATGACCGCTGCGACGCTCGACGAGGCTATCGCGATCGTCGACGAGATCGACTACGGCCTCACCTCGGGGCTGCACTCGCTCGACCCCGCCGAGATCGACGCGTGGCTGCGCGGCATCCCCGCCGGCAACCTCTACGTCAACCGCGGCACGACGGGCGCGATCGTGCAGCGGCAGCCGTTCGGTGGGTGGAAGCGCTCGTCGGTGGGCCCCGGCACGAAGGCGGGAGGCCCGAACTACCTCGTGGGACTCGGCTCCTGGTCGACGCTGCCGGCCACCACGGGCGCGACGCCGACGCACCCTGGCGTGCGCGACCTGCTCGCCGAGGCGGCGCGGGCGGTGCCCGCAGCCGAGGCGGAGCGGCTCGAGCGCGCCGTGCGCAGCGACGAGGCCGCCTGGGTCGAGCGCTTCGGCACGGCGGCCGACGTCTCGCAGCTCGAGGCCGAGCGCAACCTGCTGCGCCACCTGCCGTACCGCGAGCCCGTGCTCGTGCGCCTCGCGCCCGGCGGCTCGGCCACCGACGCGCTGCGCACGCTCGCCGGGGCGGCGCGCGCAGGTGCCCGCACGATCGTGTCGACGGCGGCGGCGCTGCCCGTCGACGTCCAGCGGGTGCTCGGCGACGTCGTCGTGTCGGCGACCGTCGAGGACGACGCCGCGTGGGCCGAGCGCGTGCGTGCCCACGGCGGCGGACGGGTGCGGCTCGTCGGCGCTGCCGCAGGCACGGTGACGGCCGTGACGGGCGGCCGCCCCGACCTCGCGGTCTACGCGGACGAGGTGACGGAGGCGGGGCGCATCGAGCTGCTGCCGTACCTGCAGGAGCAGGCGGTGTCGATCACGGCGCACCGCTTCGGCACGCCGAACCACCTGACCGACGCGATCGTCTGACGCCGGCGCGGCGCCCGGCCGGGGCGCCGCGCAGCGCACGGCTCCCACGAACGCGGCGCCGTGGGTGCGCGTGCTCCTTTCGAGGCTCGCTCCGCTCGCACCTCAAGGGGCGGGAGGGGGGCGCCCCGCGCCGAGCAGCAGCGGGA
>NZ_CEEDMM010000037.1:0-9481 GCF_979255995.1 Agrococcus sp. AC640b | reverse complement strand
GGCTGGGGGTGCGGGCCGGCGAGGTGCGGCGCCGTGGGGAGCTGGCCGGAGGGGAGCTGGCCGGTCGGAGGCTGACCGGTGGGCGACTGCTGGGCTGGCGACGACGGGATGCCGTAGGCGGGCGAGGCCGGCGGCGGCGGCCCGTACGCAGGCGAGGCGGGCGGCGGCGCAGCGCGGTGCGGCCACGGCGACGGCTCGCCGTGCGGCCCCGCCGGGGGCGTCGTGCCGCGCGCATCCATGCAGCGAGCATGCACTGCCTGGATGCGAGGTGCCAGGGAGCCGTGCCCCGCGCATCCGATCGGAGCCGGCGACGGCCTCCTCGCCTTCGCTTCGAGTGCTCGCGTCCGACCGCGTCGTGGGCCAGCGATGCGGCCGGCCCTGGCGTCGGCCCGCGGCCAGCGCCTCAGCGCCTCGTCGGGGCGTCAGGCGGCCGCGTCGCCCTTGCGCCTGCGGCCCTGCCACGCCTCGATCGCCGTCTTCACGAGCACGGCGATGAGGAAGATCGCGAACAGGATCGTCGCGGCGCGCGGATCGAGCAGCGCAGCCACCCACGCGCCGAGCGCGGTCGTGAGGCATGCGGAGCCGCCGACGACGATCGCCGCGACGAGGTCGACGTTCTTGCGGATGAGGTTGCCGATCGTGCCCGAGATGGCCGTCGGCACCATCATGAGCATCGACGTGCCCTTCGCGACGAGGTCGCTCGCGCCGAACAGCAGGATGAGCGCCGGCACGATGACGACGCCACCGCCGATGCCGATGAGACCGGCGAGCACGCCCGTGAGGAACCCGACGACGACGAGGGCGGCGATGGCCCACGCATCCACCTCGATGCCGGCACCGCGCGAGGGCACCGTGAGGAACAGCTGCACCGCGACGGCGAGCGCGAACACCATGAAGACGATGCGCACCACCGATGCCGACAGGCGTGCGAGCAGCAGCGAGCCCACCTGCGCGCCCACGACCGAGCCGGCGGCGAGGAGCGCGGCGGCGAGGACGTCGACCTCGCCGCGCGTCGCGTAGGCGACGACGCCGACGGCGCTCATCGGCACGATCGCCGCGAGCGACGTGCCGCTGGCGCGCTTGCGGTCGAGGCCTGCGAACGACAGCAGCAGCGGCACCATGACGATGCCGCCGCCCACGCCGAACAGGCCGGACATGAAGCCTGCGACGAGGCCGATCACGACGTATGCGACGTAGCGGCCTGGGGTGCGGGTGGTCTCGGTGGGCATCGGCTCCATCCTGGCACCGTGTGCGTGCCGGCTCCGCGCGTGCGTGCCGCCGCATCCGTGCCGCTCGCCGCTCCCGCACGTGATCGGTCACTCGATGCGGTGTCTCTGGCCGTCCCGCCGCATCCGGTGACCGATCGGCGGCATCGAGCGACCGATCACGGTCAGGGCTCCGGAGGTGCGGTGGCGGCGGATGCGGCGGCACCGGGAGCAGCGGGTGCGCGCGTGGCGGACGCGCGCACCTCGCCGCGCGGGCGGGCGAGCGCGCACACCACGCCGGCGAGCAGCATCGACGCGGCGCAGATCGCGATGAGGATGCGGAAGTCGATGACCGCCAGCAGCGCTGCCCCCAGCGCGAGGAAGCCGAGCTGCGGCACGTTGATCGCAGCGTTGAGCGCCGCCGACGTGCGGCCCTGCAGCCGCGGCGGCGTCACGCGCTGCCGATACGTCACCACCCCGACGATCGCCCACGGCACGCTGAAGCCGATGAGCAGCTGCGCAGCGCTCATGCCTCCCCACCGCATCCACGACGCATCCGGCTGCCACACGAGCACGGCGAGGCCCACGAGCAGCCCGCCGCCGAGCAGCACGAGCCCCCACGCCACGAGCGGCCGCTCGCCGATGCGCCGCAGCACCCCCGCCGCGGTGAGCCCACCGACGACGGCGCCCACGCCCTGCACCGCCTGCAGCGGACCGAGCGCCTCGGGGCCGGCGCCCGTGCCCTGCTCGACGAACGGGAACACCGTGGCGTTCAGCAGCCCGTTCGCGGCGAACGCGAGCGTCATCACGATCGTCAGCAGCCGCAGCGTGGGCTCCGACAGCAGCTGCCGGAATCCCGCCGTCACCTGCCGGATCCACGGCTCGTGGGCGTCCTCGAGCACGGCGGGCGACTCGTCGACGCGGGTCGAGAGCAGCACGATCGCCGTCGCCGCGAAGCACGCAGCCGTCAGCAGCGCCACCGACCACGGGCCGAGCGCGACGTACAGCACGGTGCCCAGCGGCGGGCTCACGATGCGCATCGCGTTGTCGATCGACGAGAACGCGCCGTTCGCCGCCCCCAGCTCCTCGTCGGGCAGCAGATCGCGCAGCAGCCCCGACTGCGCCGCACCCGTGATGGTCGCGACCAGCCCGTAGCCGAACGTGACGACGTAGATGAGCCACACGTCGTCGACGCCCCGCACGGCCAGCAGCGACAGGACGAGCGCGGCGCCGCCGGCGTTCGCGGCGATGAGCAGCCTCCGCCTCGACACCCGGTCGACGAGGTGGCCGACGAACGGTGCGAGCAGCGTGGGTGCGCCGAGGGCGAGGAACACGAGCGCGCCCGCCGCATCCGACCCGGTGAGCTGACGCACCCACACCGCGAGCATGAGGAACAGGGCGCTGTCGCCGAGGTTCGTCGCCACCCACCCCACGGTGAGGCGGCGGAACGCGGGCCTGCGGAAGGGTGAGGCGGGCTTCGGCTGCACGTCGGTCACGGTCGCTCCTGGCGGATGCTGGCGCCTCGCAGGCGCAGACGGATGCGTCGCTCGGACGCGACGGGATGGAGCGACGCCGAGGCGTGCTCAGCAGATGCGGGCCCCGCGACGCCGACGACGGCGCCCGGGCGGGCCTGGGCTCAGGCCTCGGCGGATGCCGGGCCCGGCGCCTCGGGCGTCGGCTCGCTGCGCGGATCGGGGTTGAGCGTGGCGAAGAGGTGGCCGCGTCGACTGCCGGGAGGCCGCTTCGACGGGTCGCCGCTGCGGCCCTGGAGGTGCTCGGTGAGCGCGACGATGCGCGCGCCGAGCTCGCGCATCTCCTCCGCGGTCGCCCAGAACTCGGCGGTGTTGATCATGACGGCACCCACCCACTCGGGATCGTCGGTGGGCGCGAGGGTGAGGAAGTCGACCACGCGGCTCGCCTCGCGCTGCACGTACAGCGAGCCGACGGCGGCGGAGCTGCGGATGGAGGCGGGGTCGTGATGGTCGGGCTGGAGGTTGCGGCTCACGTGCACGGGCCGCCACGGCTTGGCGGTGCCGCGCTGCTCGCCGCGCTCGATGTAGCCGGCCTTCGCGAGCTGGCGGAGGTGGAAGGAGCAGTTCGACGGGCTCTCGCCCACGTGCTCGGCGATCTCGGTGGCGGTGGCCTCGCCCAGGTCGTCGAGCACGGCGAGGATCTCGACGCGCAGCGGGTGCGCGAGCGCCCGCAGCATCGTCGGGTCGCTCGTGACGAGCTGGCGGCTGCTCGCCTCGCTGCTCGCCTCGCCGCCGGCCTGCTGCTCGGCCGCGTCGCCGTCGGTCATCGGAGCAGGCCGTGGGTGGCGATGGCCGTCTGGCGTGCCTCGGCGTAGCGCTGCGCGGCAGCGGCGGCGCGGCGCGCACGATGGATCTCCTCGTCGCGTCCCGGTCGGTCGGTGCTGGTGGTGCGTCGCATGGCCTGCTCCTCTCATGGTCCGCGGATGCGGGCGTGATGGAAAGACTACCTTCGAAGCACTCGCTTCGCAAGAGTTCTTTCATAGTGATGTCGGCGCGGGCCGCTGCACCGTCGCCGTGCGCGACCTCACGTGTTCGCTCCGCGCACGCCCTCCCGCCTCGCGTTCGCGCCGGCGGGTGCGGTTGGATGGAGGCATGAGCGACCTGACGCGTCCCGAGATCGACGCACCCACCGGCCCCGCCCCCTCCGAGCTCGTCATCCGCGACGTCGTCGTCGGCGAGGGCGCCGAGGCCACGCCCGGCGCGACCGTCGAGGTGCACTACCTCGGCGTCGAGCACGACTCCGGCGAGGAGTTCGACGCCTCGTGGAACCGCGGCCAGTCGATCGAGTTCCCGCTGCGCGGCCTCATCGCCGGCTGGCAGGAGGGCATCCCGGGCATGAAGGTCGGCGGACGCCGCGAGCTCACGATCCCGCCGCACCTCGCCTACGGCCCCGCAGGCGGCGGCCACCGCCTCTCCGGCAAGACGCTCGTGTTCGTCATCGACCTGCTCGCCGTGCGCTGACGCCACTCGCACCCCCGCACGACCCCTCGAGGCCCCCGCCCCCACGGCGGGGGCCTCGCTGCGTCTCGCCGACGACCTGCGCTCGCCGCCACGGCCTCGACTCGCGCGCGCTGGAGGTTCTCGGCCGCTTTTCGGCTCACAAGCGGCCGAGAACCTTCTCTCTGGGGAGGGCTCGTGGGAGCGGGAGCGCCTGTGTTGACAGTCGGCGATGGATGCGCGTAAGGTCGCGGATTGGTCGGACCAATATGGTCGGACCATTGCTCGACTCAATGGAGAGACCGATGGACGACGCACTCGACACCCTCGTCGCACGCCTCGTCGACCTCTCCACCGTCGAGCCGGGCGGCACGCGCCGCCTCCCCTCCGAGCGGGAGCTCGTCGAACGGCTCGGCCTCAGCCGCGGCACGCTGCGCGAACGCCTCTCGCAGCTCGAGTCGCTCGGCATGCTCGACCGACGCCAGGGCCACGGCACCTACCTGCGCTCCCCAGGCGCATCCGTCGTGCGCACCACCTTCACGCTCATGTCCGCCCTCGGCGGCGTCGAGCCCGATCAGGTCGACCAGGCGCGCGAGATGCTCGAGATCGTCACGACCGTCGAGGCCGCGAAGCGCAGCACCCCCGCCGACGTCGCCACGCTCGGCGAGCTCGTCACCACGATGATCGAGGCCACCGCCCGCGACGACCACGACGCCGCCCTCGACGCCGACCTCGCCTTCCACCGACACCTGTCGTCGATCGTCGCGAACCCCATCCTCGAGCTGCTGCACGACGGCCTCGCAGGCATGCTGCGCGACACCCTCGCCGCCCGGCGCGCCACCGCGATGCGCACCGAGACGCCCGCGGCAGACGGCACCTACCTCACCGACACCGTGCACCGCGAGATCGTCGACGCCCTCGAGGCCCGCGACCCCGACGCCGCCCGCATCGCCATCCGCCACCACTTCGACCACCACGACGCCGTCGTCGGCCACGCCGACGACGACGCCACCACCGACCCGGGAGCAGCATGACCACCGCAACGTTCGTCGGCCTCGGCGCCATCGGCACCCCCATGTCGCAGCGCATCGCAGCGGCAGGCTTCGCCGTCACGGGCGTCGACCCGTTCGAGGCTGCCCGCGACCGCGCGCAGCAGGCGGGCCTCGCCGCCGTCGCATCCATCGCCGAGGCACCCGCAGCCGGCCCCGTCGTCGTCATGGTCGCCACCGGCGAGCAGCTGGATGCGCTCGTCGACCAGGCGGAGGCCGCCGGCGTCGCCGCAGACCGCCTCTGGATCGTCATGTCGACCGTCGGGCCGGCAGCGGTCGAGGCCTCCGGCGCGCGGCTGCGCGCCCTCGGCGGCCGCGTCGTCGACGCGCCCGTCACCGGCGGCGTCGCCCGCGCGACCACCGGCGAGCTCATCATCTTCGCCTCGGGCGCGCAGGCCGACCTCGACGAGGCGCAGGCCGTGCTCGCACCCCTCGGCGCCGTCCGCATCGTCGGCGGCGAGCTCGGTCAGGGCCAGGGCATCAAGGTCGTCAACCAGCACCTGTGCTCCGTGCACATCGTCGCGGCCGCCGAGGCGCTCGACCTCGGCGCGCGCCTCGGCCTCGACCAGGCAGCCGTGCTCGACCTCGTCGCAGGCGGCGCGGCAGGCTCGTGGATGCTCTCCGACCGCGGACCCCGCATGCTCGAGGCCGACCCGCAGGTCACCTCGACCATCGGCATCTTCGTGAAGGACTCCGGCCTCGTCGCCGAGGCTGCGGCATCCGCAGGCGCGGCGGTGCCCGTGCTCGCCGCCGCCCGCGACCGCTACCTCGCCGCCGCCGCGGCGGGCCTCGAGCGTGCAGACGACAGCCAGGTCATCCGCACCTACCAGACCCCCTCCCAGCACTAGCCCAACCAGCACCGGGCGCATCCAGCCCGACCCCCACCAGCCCCACCCGGGCGGCACAGCCGCCGCCCGGCCGCACATCAGGAGCATCATGTCCGCACCCACCGCCTCCGGCACGCCGCCGAAGAAGGACAACGCCGTCAAGGTGTCGCTCGCGTCGATGATCGGCACGGTCGTCGAGTCGTACGACTTCTTCATCTACGCGACCGCCGCCGCCACGTACTTCGGCACCGTGTTCTTCGCGACCGACGACCCCATCGTCGGCGCGCTCGCCTCGTTCGCGACCCTCGCGATCGGCTTCCTCTTCCGCCCCATCGGCGGCTACCTCGCCGGCCACTTCGGCGACCGCATCGGCCGCAAGCGCGTGCTCATCTGGTCGCTCGTCGTCATGGGCGTCGTCACGACCGCGATCGGCATCCTGCCGACGTTCGAGACCGTCGGCATCGCCGCGCCCATCATGCTCATCGTACTGCGCATCATCCAGGGCGTCGCCTACGGCGCCGAATGGGGTGGCGCGGTGCTCATGGCCGTCGAGCACGCCCCCGAGCGTCGCCGCGGCTTCTTCGGCGCGCTGCCGCAGATCGGCATCCCCGGCGGCCTGCTGCTCGCCAACGGCGTGATCCTGCTCACGAGCGGCCTGCCGGGCGACTGGGCATGGCGCGTGCCGTTCCTGCTCGCATCCGTCATGGTCATCGTCGGCCTCTTCATCCGCCTCAAGGTCGCCGAGAGCCCCGCGTTCGAGGCCGTCAAGGAGCAGGGTCAGGTGCTGAAGCAGCCCGCGCTCGAGGCGATCAAGCAGGACTGGCGCTCCATCCTCCGCGTCATCGGCCTGCGCCTGGCCGAGACCGGCGGCTACTACGTCACCACCTCGTTCGTCGTGTCGTACGTGGGCCTCGCCGCCATCACCGACTCGCGCGACGTGCTCATCGGCACGCTCGTCGGCTCGGCGCTCGGCCTCGCGAGCCACCTGCTGTACGGCGCGTGGAGCGACAGGATCGGCCGCAAGAAGGTGTACCTCATCGGCTCGATCTTCACGATCGCGTTCGGCGTGCCCATGTTCCTGCTCATCAACACCGGCTCGCTCGTGATGATCGTCATCGCCGTCGCGCTGTCGCTGCTGCTCAGCCACGACCCGATCTTCGCCGTCGAGTCGAGCTGGTTCTCGGAGCTGTTCCCCGCCAACCGCCGCACGTCGGGCATCTCGCTGGGCTACAACGGCGCCGCGATCGTCGCCGGATTCCTGCCGTTCATCGCCACCGCCGTCTACGGCGCCGTCGGATGGATCGGCCCGGCCCTGCTGTTCTCGCTGCTCGGCATCATCTCCACCGCCGTCGCCATCACCGCTCGCGAGACCGCGCCGGCGATCGTCGGCGGCGCGAAGGCCGAGCAGCCCACCCTGGAAGGAGTCCGATGACCACCGTCGCCCCCACCGTGCAGGCCGAGCGCCTCGCGCGCCTCGCCGAGCACGCCTACAACGTGCGCATGCACGCCCTCCTCATGGGCGAGGTGCAGGGCCAGGGCTACGTCGGCCAGGCGCTCGGCGCCGCCGACATGCTCACCGTCGCCTACATGGACCAGCTGCGCTACGACGTCGCCGACGAGCACTGGGAGGGCCGCGACCGCTTCCTGCTGTCGACGGGCCACTACGCGATCGGCCTGTACGCGGCGCTCGCCGAGGCAGGCATCGTGCCCCTCGCGGAGCTCGAGACGTACGGATCCGACGACTCGCGCCTGCCGATGTCGGGCATGGCGTCGTACACGCCGGGCATGGAGATCTCCGGCGGCTCGCTCGGCCACGGCCTCACGGTCGCGGTCGGCATGGCGATGGGCCTGCGGCACCGCGGGCTCACCGAGCAGCGCGTCGTCAACTTCCTCTCCGACGGCGAGCTCGACGAGGGCTCCACGTGGGAGGCGGCGATGGGCGCAGCCCACCACCGGCTCGGCAACCTCATGGCGCTCGTCGACATGAACGCGCTGCAGGCAGACGGCCCCGCGCAGGGCATCCTGCGCACCGAGCCCGTGCTCGACAAGTGGCAGGCGTTCGGCTGGCACGCGATCCGCGTCGACGGCAACGACCTCCCCGCGCTCGTCGCGGCGTTCGACGAGGCACGCTCCGTCGCCGGCGCCGAGGGCAAGCCGCAGGTCATCATCTGCGACACGAAGGTCGGATCGGGCGTGACGATGCTCGAGGACCGCGAGAAGGCGCACTTCATGCGCATCGAGGAACACGAGTGGGCGATCTGCCGCGAGCAGCTCACCGCCCGCTACGAGGCATCGAAGGAGGCCGCACGATGAGCACGACCGTCGACCGCACCGCATCCGGCACCCCCGACCCCGAGGTCGCCACGCCCGAGGCGCCCTCCGCGGCACCCGCGCCGAAGCAGCGCCTGAAGACGAGCGCGATGATCGCCTCGTTCGCCGACCCGGGGCAGCGGACGGCGCCCGCTCCGTTCGGCCACGCCCTGGCGAAGGCCGCCGAGCAGGACGAGCGCATCGTCGGCCTCACCGCCGACCTCGGCAAGTACACCGACATGCACATCTTCGCCCAGGCCCACCCGGAGCGGTACTTCCAGATGGGCATGAGCGAGCAGCTGCTGTTCGGCGCCGCCGCGGGCATGGCGGAGGCGGGGCTCACGCCGTTCGCATCCACCTACTCCGTGTTCGCCGCTCGTCGCGCGTACGACTTCATCTGCCTCGACATCGCCGAGCCGAACCTCAACGTCAACGTCGTCGGTGGGCTCCCAGGCCTCACGACCGGCTACGGCCCCAGCCATCAGGCGACGGAGGACATGGCGATCTTCCGCGGCATGCCGAACCTGACGATCGTCGACCCGTGCGACTCCATCGACATCGAGCAGGCCGTGCCGCAGCTCGCGGCATCCGCAGGCCCCACGTACCTGCGGCTGCTGCGCGGCAAGGTGCCCACGGTGCTCGACGAGTACGACTACACGTTCGAGCTGGGCAAGGCGAAGGTGCTGCGCGGCGGCGCCGACGTCGTGTTCGTCTCGAGCGGGCTCATGACGATGCGCGCGCTGCAGGCGGCCGAGCTGCTCGCAGCGCACAAGGTCGACGTCGCCGTGGTGCACGCGCCCACGATCAAGCCGCTCGACGTCGACACGATCGTCGCCGAGCTCGACACGCCCCGCCTCGCGGTGACGCTCGAGAACCACTCCGTCGTCGGCGGGCTGTTCGAGTCGGTCGCGTCGGCGCTCGTGCGGCGCGGTGTCACCCGACGCGTCGTGCCGGTGGCCCTGCCCGACGCGTTCCTCGACGCCGGCGCCCTGCCGACGCTGCACGACCGGTACGGTCTGTCGAAGGACAGGATCGTCGAGCGCGTGCTCGCAGAGCTCGGCTGACGCCCCCTCTCCACCCAGACCGCGGCACGGCGGCGATCCCCAAGGTCGCCGCCGTGC
>NZ_CEEDMM010000036.1:0-11381 GCF_979255995.1 Agrococcus sp. AC640b | reverse complement strand
GTACCGGAAGATCCCCATGGCACGCTCTGCTCCCCACCCCTCTCGTCTCGCCGCCCTCGCGGCGGGCGCGACCGTCGTCGCGCTCGCGCTCACCGGCTGCGTCGCAGGCGAGGACGCCCCCGCCGAGTCCGGCGCCGCAGGCGACGGCACGACGACGACCGTCGACATCGACTGGGCGACGTACAACCCGCTGTCGATCGTCATCCGCGACCAGGGATGGCTCGAGGACGAGGGCTACGACGTGAGCTGGGTGCAGTCGCTCGGCTCGTCGGCGGCGAACGAGGCGCTGCGCGCCGGCGCGATCGACTTCGGCTCGACCGCGGGCTCCGCGGCGCTGCTGGCCCGCGCGAACGGTGCACCGCAGCAGATCGTGTCGGTCGTCGCGCAGCCCGAGTGGGCGTCGATCGTCACGCCGGAGGGCTCCGACATCGCATCCGTCGAGGACCTGGAGGGCCGCACCGTGGCCGCCGCGCTCGGCACCGACCCGTACTTCTTCCTCGTGCAGTCGCTCGAGCAGGCCGGTCTGTCGATCGACGACGTCACGGTCGAGAACCTCGCGCACGCCGACGGCTGGGCCGCGCTGCAGGGCGGCTCCGTGGATGCGTGGGCCGGCCTCGACCCGATCACCGCCACGGCGGAGGCTGCGGGCGCCACGATCCTCGCCACCGACCTGTCGCTCAACTCCTTCTCGGTCCTCAACGCCTCCGAGGAGATCATCGCCTCCGACCCGGAGCTCGTGCAGACCGTCGTCGACCTCTACGAGCGAGCACGTGCGTGGGCGCTCGCCAACCCCGACGACATGGCGCAGCTGCTCGCCGACGCGGCCGCGATCGAGCCGTCGGTCGCGCAGGTCGTCATCGACCAGCGCGAGGGGCTCGAGGTGTCGGGCGTGCCCGGCGACGAGCTGCTGCGCGTGCTCGAGCCCATCGGCGCCATCCAGGTCGAGATCGGCGACGTCGCCTCGCAGGACGCCATCGACGCAGCGCTCGAGTCGTTGCTCGCCCCGCAGTTCGCGCAGCAGGCGGTCGACGCCGGATGACCGAGCCGACGCTGCTCGCGACGCCCTCGGTCCCCGTGACGGTCGAGGCCGAGCTCGACGCCGCACGCCTGCGCGCGCGACGCCGACCCCGCGTCGGCGCGCTCGACCGCGCGAGCGTGCGCGTCGCGCTCGGCGCGCTCATCCCCGTCGTGCTCCTCGTGGTGTGGTGGGCGCTGACGATCCCGGGTGCGGCGATCGTGCCGCCGTTCCGCTTCGCGAGCCCGCTCGCGGTGTGGCAGGCGGCGCTCGACCTCGCCGAGCGCGGCGAGCTCGGCCGGTTCGCGGCGATCTCGCTGCAACGCGTGCTCGTCGGCTTCGCAGCCGGTGCCGCGCTCGGCCTCGTCGTGGGCGGCGTCGTGGGCCTGTCGCGGCTGCTCGACTCGCTGCTGTCGCCGAGCCTCGGCATCGTGCGCGCCGTGCCGAGCCTCGCGTGGGTGCCGCTGCTCATCGTCTGGTTCCAGATCGGCGAGCAGTCGAAGGTCATCCTCGTGGCGATCGGCGCCTTCTTCCCGGTCTTCACCACCGTCTCGCTCGCGCTCGCGCACGTCGACAGGAACCTCGTCGAGGTAGCGCGTGCGTTCGGTCGCCGCACGATCGGCACGTTCCTCGCCGTGCAGCTGCCTGCCGTGCTGCCCGCGGTGTTCACGGGCCTCCGCCTCGCGCTCGTGCAGGCGTGGCTGTTCCTCGTCGCCGCCGAGCTGCTCGGCGCGTCGATGGGGCTCGGGTTCCTGCTGTCGCGTGGGCAGTCGAACGGCCGCGTCGACCACATCCTGCTCGCGATCATCCTGCTGGCAGTGCTGGGCAAGCTCACCGATGCGGGGCTCGCCCTCGTGCAGCGGTGGGCGGCGAGGCGCTGGTCGTGAGCGCGCTCGACGCCCTGCGGCTCGACACCCGGTCGTTCCCGCCGCCCGCGGCGATCGCGGAGCACGCGAACGTGGACGAGGGCGTGTGGGATGCGGCCGCGGCCGACCCCGATGCGTTCTGGGCGGACGCCGCGCGCCGCCTCGACTGGGCGACCCCGTGGCGCACGGTGCGCACGTGGCAGCCTGCCGAGCCGACGGGCGCCACGAACGACGACGGCACGCCAGAGCTCTCGGTGCCCGCTGCGACGTGGTTCGCAGGCGGCACGCTCAACGCGGCGGTGCAGTGCGTCGACCGGCACGTGGATGCGGGGCTCGGCGACCGCGTCGCGACGTACTTCGAGGGCGAGCCAGGCGACCGGCGCACCGTCACCTACGCCGAGCTGCAGCGCGAGGTGTCGCGCGCGGCGAACGCGCTGACGGCGCTGGGCGTCGAGCCGGGCGACCGCGTCGTCGTCGTGCTGCCGCCGCTGGTCGAGACCCTCGTCGTCACCCTGGCGATCGCGCGCATCGGCGCCGTGCACTCGCTCGTCTTCGGCGGCTTCAGCGCCGACGCCGTGCGCTTCCGCCTCGAGGACACGGGTGCGAGGGTGCTCGTCACGAGCGACGGGCAGTTCCGTCGAGGCGAGGCCGTGGGCGTGAAGGAGCGCATGGACCGCGCGGCCGAGGGCGTCGCGTCGCTCGAGCACGTGCTCGTCGTGCGCCGCACGGGCGAGCTGACCCCGGACACGCCGTGGACCGAGGGGCGCGACGTGTGGTGGCACGAGGCGCTCGGGGCCGCCTCCGACGTGCACGTGCCGCAGGCGTTCGACGCCGAGCATCCCCTCTTCATCATCTACACCTCCGGCACGACGGGCCGCCCGAAGGGCCTCGTGCACACGACCGGCGGATACCTGACGCAGGCGTCGTGGACGCACTGGGCCGCGTTCGACCACAAGCCCACCGACGTGCACTGGTGCACCGCCGACCTCGCGTGGGTGACGGCGCACACGTACGCGATCTACGGTCCGTTGTCGAACGGTGCGACGCAGGTGCTCTACGAGGGCACGCCCGACGCGGGGCATCGCGGGCGGCACCTCGAGATCATCGAGCGCTACGGCGTCACCACCTACTACACGGCGCCGACGCTCGTGCGGTCGCTCATGACGTGGTTCCCCGACGGCTTCGCCTCCGGGCCGGATGCGGGGGAGTGGGATCTGCAGACCATCCGCCTCCTCGGCTCGGTCGGCGAGGCCATCAATCCCGAGGCGTGGATGTGGTTCCGCGAGCACGTCGGAGCGGGCACGGCACCGATCGTCGACACGTGGTGGCAGTCGGAGACGGGGGCAGCGATCCTCGCGCCGCTGCCGGGGGCATCCACCCTGAAGCCGGGCTCAGCGACGAGGCCTCTGCCGGGCGTGGAGGCGCGCATCGTCGACGAGCAGGGCGAGACCGTGCCGTTCGGCGAGGGCGGCTACCTCGTCGTCGATCGACCTGGCCCTGGCCTCGCCCGCACGGTGTGGGGCGATCCGGAGCGCTACCGCGACGCCTACTGGTCGCGGTTCTGGCAGCAGGGGGCGTTCTTCTCGGGCGACGGCGCCGCGTGGGATGCGGACGGCGACATCTGGGTGCTCGGCCGCGTCGACGACGTCATCAACGTCTCTGGCCACCGGCTGTCGACCATCGAGGTCGAGTCGGCGCTCGTCGCCCACCCGGCCGTCGGCGAGGCTGCGGTCGTCGGCGTCGAGGACGCCGTGACGGGACACTCGATCTGCGCGTTCGTGACGGCCTCGCGCGGCCACGAGCCCGGCGTCGGCGGCCGTGACGCGCACCTCGACGAGCTCGCCCGCGCACTGCGCGACCACGTCGCCGAGGCGATCGGGCCGGTGGCCAAGCCGCGCCACGTGGTCGTGGTGCCCGACCTGCCGCGCACCCGATCCGGCAAGATCATGCGCCGTCTGCTCGTCGACGTGTTCGACGGGCGACCGCTCGGCGACACGACCTCCCTCACCGACGAGACGGTGCCGGAGCGCATCCGCGCCGTGGTGCACGGCGGCGTCTGACGCGCAGGCGCGGCGAGATGTGCCGCTGTGCGGATCGCCGAGCCCCCTGGGGGCCGCGGCGTGCCGCTGTCGTGCGCATCTCGCCGCCCATGCCTGCGCAGGGTCCTGCCCGAGGGGGTACCACGGGACGACGCCGTACCCAGGTGGAGGAGAGGAAGATGGCAGGGTGCATCTGCTGTCCGTCGCGAGCCTCGCCAACCGCGCGCTCATCGCCCTCGTCACCGTCTGCGTCGCGATCTTCGGCGGCATCGCGCTGACGGGTCTGCGCACGGAGCTCATCCCCGACATCACGCTGCCGCAGGTGGTCGTCGTGACGCCCTACCCGGGCGTGAGCCCCGAGATCGTCGCGAGCGACGTCACCGATCCCATCGAGGATGCGCTGCAGTCGGTGCCGGGGCTCGAGACGACGACGGGCACGTCGTCGACGGGATCGTCGACGGTCGTCGCCGCATTCACGTACGGCGTGAACCTCGCGACGACCGAGCAGCGCGTGCAGCAGGCGGTGAACCGCATCGCGTCGCAGCTGCCGGAGGACGTCGCTCCCACGGTGCTCACCGGCTCGATCTCGGACCTGCCGATCATCCAGCTCGCCGTGCCGCGCGGCGACGACGAGGCTGCGCTCGTCGACCGCCTCGAGCAGGTCGTGCTGCCCGCGATCGAGCGGCTCGAGGGCGTCCGCGGCGCCGACATCGCCGGAGCCGAGGGCCAGCGCGTCACGATCACCCCCGACGACCAGGCGCTCGCGAGCCTGGGGCTCACGAGACAGTCCATCGGCGACGTCCTCGACCAGAACGGCGTGCTCGTGCCCGGCGGCACGATCACCGAGGACGGCGACACGCTGAGCGTGCAGATCGGCTCGACGCTCGCGGCCGTCGACGAGATCTCGGCGCTGCCCGTCGCACCGGGCTCCACGATCGCCGACGTGGCGCAGGTGGCGCTCGAGTCCGATCCGGCCTCGTCCGTCTCGATCGTCAACGGCGAGCAGTCCATCTCGATCTCGATCACGAAGCTGCAGTCGGCGAACACCGTGCAGGTCTCCGAGCTCGTGCGCGAGCTGCTGCCGGAGCTCGAGGAGAGCCTCGGGGGCGTCGAGCTCACAGTCGTGTTCGACCAGGCGCCGTTCATCGAGCAGTCGATCGACGCGCTCGCGACCGAGGGCGCGCTCGGCCTCGCCTTCGCCGTGCTCGTCATCCTCATCTTCCTCATGTCCGTGCGCGCGACGCTCGTGACGGCGATCTCGATCCCCACGTCGCTGCTCATCACGTTCATCGGGCTGACGGCGACGGGCTACACGCTCAACATCCTCACGCTCGGCGCCATCACGATCGCGATCGGTCGCGTCGTCGACGACTCGATCGTCGTGATCGAGAACATCAAGCGACACCTGACCTTCGCCCCGACGCGCATGCGCGCGATCCTCGATGCCGTCCGCGAGGTCGCGGGCGCCATCACGGCATCGACGGTCACGACGGTCGTCGTCTTCCTGCCGCTCGCCTTCGTGAGCGACGTGACCGGCGAGCTGTTCCGGCCGTTCTCGCTCACGACGGCCATCGCGCTGCTCGCGTCTCTCGTCGTCGCGCTCACGATCGTGCCCGTGCTCGCCTACTGGATGCTCCGACCGCCGGTGGGATCGCCCGCCGCGTCCGCGCCGGCCGTCGCTGCGGCCGCGCCCGCTGCGCCTGCGCGACACGCGGTCGCGCGTCGCACGCTGCTGCAGCGGCTGCTGCGTCGTCGCGCCCCCGCACCGGTGCAGCAGTCCGCGCCGATGCCGTCGGCGGAGGATCGCGCCTTCGAGACCGACGACGAGGCCGGCAGGCTGCGCCTCGGATACCGGTCCATCGTCGAACGCGTGCTCCGGCACCCGGTCGCCGTGCTCGCGGGCGCTGCCGTCGTCTTCGGCGGCAGCGTGCCGGTGGCGTTCCTGCTGCCCGTCAACTTCCTCGGCGACTCTGGGCAGACGACCGTGAACGCCTCGCAGCAGCTCGAGCCAGGCGCCTCGCTCGACGTGCGCCTCCAGGCGGCCGAGACCACGAGCGCCGCCATCGAGCGCCTCGACGGCGTCGAGATCGTGCAGACGACCGTCTCGCAGGGTGCGAGCGCGCTGGCGGGCTTCGGCTTCGGCGGCAGCGGGACGGGGGAGATCTCGTACGCGATCACCGCCGAGGAGGGCTCCGACGTGGCCGCGTTGACGGAGGAGCTCCGCGACGTGCTCGCCGAGCAGCCCGGCGACGGGACCGTCGCGGCGGGCGGTGGCGGCGGCTTCGGCGGCAGCGACATCACCGTCGACGTGCAGGCACCCTCGGAGGGCGAGCTCCAGACCGCCACCGACGCGGTGCTCGCCGCCGTCGAGGACCTCGACGGCGTCGCGCAGACGACCGACAGCCTCGAGGACGCCCAGCCGATCGTGCAGGTGACCATCGATCGCGCCGCCGCATCCGACGCGGGTCTCAGCGAGGTCGCGGTCGCGGGGATCGTCGCGCAGGCGATGCAGCCGCTGCCGATCGGCGACATCCAGCTCGACGGCGCAGTCGTGACGATCTACCTCGCGCCGGCCCAGACCGTGACGACCCTCGACGAGCTGCGGCAGGTGCCCGTGCCGACGGCGCTCGGCGTCGTGCCGCTCGACGATCTCGCGGACGTCGACGAGACCCTCGGACCCGTGAGCATCGCCACGCTCGACGGCACGCGCACCGCCTCGGTCACGGTGACGCCCTCGAGCGTCGACGTCGCGGGGGTGGGCGGCGCCGTGCAGGATGCCGTCGACGAGCTCGACCTCGCCGACGGCGCCTCGGCGACGGTCGGCGGCGCCGCGAGCGACATCGCCGACGCGTTCACGCAGCTCGGCATCGCAGCCCTCATCGCCGTGCTGCTCGTCTACGTCGTCATGGTCGCGACGTTCAAGAGCCTGCTCCAGCCGCTGCTGCTGCTCGTGTCGGTGCCGTTCGCCGCCACCGGCGCGATCCTGCTGCAGCTCGTCACCGGCATCCCGCTCGGCGTCGCATCCATGGTCGGCGTCCTCATGCTGGTCGGCATCGTCGTGACGAACGCGATCGTGCTCGTGGATCTCGTGAACCAGTACCGCGATCGAGGGAGGTCGGTGCGCGACGCCCTCCTGCAGGGCGCCGAGCGCAGGATGCGTCCCGTGCTCATGACGGCGGCGGCGACGGTCTTCGCGCTCGTGCCGCTCGCGCTGGGGATCACGGGCCACGGCGGATTCATCTCGCAGCCGCTCGCGATCGTCGTGATCGGCGGGCTCATCTCGTCGACGCTCCTGACGCTCGTCGTGCTGCCGGCGCTCTACCTCGTCGTCGAGGGCGGGCTCGAGCGGCGCCGGGTGCGGCGCGGCGGTGCGACGCGCGCCGAGGTGCGCGCGCAGCTGCAGACGGCGGCTGCGGGGGACGCGGGCGCCGTCGGCACCGCGACGCGCGGCGCGTAGAGGCCCTTCACAGCCTGCGCACCAGCCAGACTGGTTCACTGTCTCTCGTCCGTCTCGTGGAGGACGTCATGCCCAGCTACCTGATCGTGCACAGCCAGCCGCCCGGCGGCCGTGCCGACCTCTTCGCGCAACCCCCGACGATCGACGTCTCGGGGCTCGTCGCGCGCCTCGACTGGGGCGACGTCACCTTCGAGGTGCCGCCTGGTGACCACCGCGTCGCCATCACCGTCGCCCCCGTCGCCGGCGGCAACGAGGGCGCCGTCGTCACGGTGCGCGTGCTGCCCGAGACGGGCACGCGCGTGTCGTTCGCGCCACCGTCCACCCCCGGCACCGCGTCGTCGCTGCACGTCGACGGACAGTGGCCGGCGGATGCGGCGATGGCGTACTACGCGGCGCGCGACCGTCGCGACCTCACGCGTGCGGGGCAGCAGCAGCGTGTGCAGCAGGCGCCGCAGCCGGCGGCAGCGCAGCAGGCGCCGCAGCGCGGCGACCAGCCGTGGGGCCAGCAGACCGCGTCGCCCGAGCCGTCGGTGCCGCCCGTGGGCCCCGCGATCGGGTCGACGGGCTCGGTGCCCATCGTGGGGGCGCCCTCGAGCGCGCCGACGTTCGGGCAGGTGCAGGGATCCGTCGTCGAGCCTGGTGCGCCGCAGCAGCAGCCCGCGGCACCGCCGCTCGCGCGGGTGCCGACCTGGGGTGCGCCGCCGCAGTCCGGCCCGCGGCAGCCGACGCCGCCCGCGCAGCAGCCCATCCAGCAGCCATCGCAGCAGCAGGCGTGGCAGCAGCCCCAGCACCTGCAGCAGTCGCCTGGACTGCACGAGCCGCAGCGGCAGGCTCCCGTGCAGCGGATGCCGCAGCCCCCGCAGCAGCAGCCGCCGCAGCAGCCTCGGCAGCCTCGGCAGCAGCAGCCGCAGCAGCAGCCGCAGCAGCAGCCGCAGCAGCAGCCGCCGCAGCAGCCGCCGCCGCGCCAGGGATTCGCGCCCGGCGTGCAGCAGCCGATCGTGCCGCAGCGACCGGCGCTCCACCAGCCGCCCCCGCACCAGCCCGCTCCGCATCAGCCCGCGCAGCAGCCGCCGGGCCCCCCGCCCGCCTTCGGGCAGGGCGCCTCGCAGCAGCAGGCTGGCCAGCCGCAACCGCCCGCGTTCGGGCATCAGCCCGCCGTGCGTCGCGACGTCTACGGCCGCGACCGCGTCGACGGCGATCGCTCTGCGCCGCCCATCCCCACGCCGCACGAGTTCGAGTCGTTCGCGCGCGCGGAGCGCGAACGCCACGAGGCAGAGGCGCGCCCGCAGCAGGGGTGGTACGCGGATCCGTATGGCCGCTCCGACGTGCGCTGGCACGACGGCGAGCGGTGGACCGCGTCGGTGCTGCGTCAGGGGCGTCGCGAGCACGATCCCGTCTGAGCGGCATGCCGTAGCGTGGAGACTCCACGCGAGCACGGCATCCCGAGCCCGCGACCGGATCCGAGAGCGAGCACGATGCCCCGTCCGCAGCGAGAGCCAGACCGCCGCCGCGGCGACGACGACCGATCGGCGGGCGGTCGCGCAGGCGCAGGACGCTCCGGAGGTCGACAGGCCGCGGGTCGTCAGGGCGCAGGGCACCAGGGAGCGGATCGTCGGGGCGCGGGGCGCCAGGGCGCAGGGCGCCAGGCCGACGGCCGCGCGGGCGGACGCCGAGGCGACGAGCGCGATCCCTCGCGTCCCAGCTGGGAGCCGCGCACGAAGGAGTCGCGGTGGCAGCGCAACGTCGAGCGCTCCGAGGAGCGCGGCTACGACGAGCGCGGCAGGCGCGACGACCGCTGGCCCCACGGCGACCGCGCACGACGCACCGCCGGCGACCGCGATCGTGACCGCGACGGCGGCGTGCAGGGCCGCGTTCGCGGCGGCGAGCGGCAGGCGCCGCGCGGCGACCGCGAAGGCCGTCGTGCCGATGTCGAGCGCCGCGCAGCCGGACGCGACCCCATCCGTGACCGCGCCCGCGACCGTGCGGCGAGGCCGCGCGGCCCCGAGGCGGGCACGTCGTACCGCGACCTGCGCGGCGGACGCGCAGGCTCGGCAGCGGGTGGTCAGCGCGACGACCGAGGCGGCGACCGCAGGCGCGACGACCGTGGTGGCGACCGCCAGCGTCCCGTCGGTCGCTCCGTCGGCGACGACCGCGGTGCCCGCCCCCGTGGCGAGCACCGCCCCGAGCGTCGCCCCGACGACCGTGCGCCCCGCATCGACCGCGCACGTCCCGATGGCCGCATCGACGCCACCTACTACCCGTCGCGTGCAGCCCAGCCGGGCGCATCCGACGACGTCGTCCACGAGCGCCTCGACGCCACGGCGGTGTCGCAGGCCGTCGAGGGCGTCGACTTCGCCGACCTCGGGCTCGGCGCCGGCATCGTCGGCGCGCTCGGAGGCCTCGGCGCCACCGCGCCGTTCCCCATCCAGGCAGCCGCGATCCCGGAGGCGCTCACGGGTCGCGACGTGCTCGGCCGCGGGCGCACGGGCTCCGGCAAGACCATCGCGTTCGTCGCGCCCATCGTCGAGCACCTGCTGCGCTCTCGACCCGAGGGCGGCCGCACCGTCGGGCGCCCGCCGCGAGCGCTCATCCTGGTGCCGACGCGCGAGCTCGCGATGCAGATCGACCAGGTGACGCAGTCCGTCGGCAAGGCCGTCGGCATCTTCACGACCACCATCGTGGGCGGCGTGCGGCAGGGGCCGCAGGAGCGCGCGCTCGAGCGCGGCGTCGACATCCTCGTCGGCACCCCCGGCCGCATCGAGGACCTCGTGGAGCAGCGGCTGCTCGACCTCGGCCGCGTCGAGGTCGCCGTGCTCGACGAGGCCGACCACATGTGCGAGCTCGGGTTCCTCGAGCCGGTGCAGCGACTCCTGCGGCGCACGCGACCCGACAGCCAGAAGCTGCTGTTCTCGGCGACGCTCGACAAGGAGGTCTCCGCGCTCGCGAAGGAGTTCCTGCGCGACCCCGCCGTGCTCGAGGTCGAGGGCGAGGATCAGGCCTCCGGCACGATCGACCACCACGTGCTCGTCGTCGACCGCTACGACAAGGACGCCGTGCTCGAGCAGCTCGCGCTCGCGGCAGGCCCCGTGGTGGTGTTCGCCCGCACGCGCGTCTACGCCGAACGGCTCGCCCAGCAGATGGATGCCGCAGGCATCCGGGCCGCGAGCCTGCACGGCGACCTCACGCAGGCCCGCAGGCAGCGCAACCTCGACGACCTGCAGCGCGGCCGCATCGACGTGCTCGTCGCCACCGACGTCGCAGCGCGCGGCATCCACATCGACAGCGTCGGCCTCGTCGTGCAGGCCGACCCGCCGGACGAGCACAAGACGTACCTGCACCGCTCCGGTCGCACGGGTCGGGCCGGGCGTCAGGGCACCGTGGTGACGGTCATCGCCCCGTCGCGACGACCGCGGATGCAGGAGCTGCTCGAGCGCGCCGAGATCGAGGCGCCCATGGTGCCCGTCTCGACGACGGACGACGTGCTCGCGATGATCGGCCTCGCGCAGCGTCGCTAGCCCCGCACCACCCGCCCGTGGTTGCGTTTCGCAGGCGATCGGAAGGGCTCGAGGGAAGATACCCCTCCGACCCCCCTGATCGCCTGCGAAACGCGACCACGGGAGCGCTGGCGCGAGGGGGTTGACACGCCCGGGATGCAGCCGATTCGTCGCCGGGGGATCGCCACACGTAATGTTGCTCCTCGTCACCCCAAAGGTGCCCGGCCCGGAAGGGCCAGGACCTCAAGCGGGGGCCACCTCCACCCAGAGCCGGCCAGCAGGTCTCGTACCTCGTTGCCGTCGCTCGCTCGGTGGAGCACCACTCGACGCATGGCGCCGGACCGCAAGGGCTCCAGACGCGCCGGACTTGCTCCGGATCGCAGAAGGTGGTAGGTTTCACAGGTTGCCTTCGCGAGGATTCGCGGGGCGACTTCAGGGCCTCGATGCAATCCCGTGAGGGTGCGGTCGTGAGCGTCCGATCCTTGAGAACTCAACAGCGTGCACAATGTC
>NZ_CEEDMM010000035.1:0-12798 GCF_979255995.1 Agrococcus sp. AC640b | reverse complement strand
GGCGCCCACTGCGCCCACCGCCGCTCCTGCAGCGTCGGCGAACGCCCACGCGGCGCCCGCGCAGTCGGCCCCGCCTGCGCCTCCCGCGCCGACGAAGCCCGCGCAGCGTCCGGACGGCACGATCGCGGCGCGCACGACGAAGACGCCCGCGAAGCCGGCGCCCGTGCCCGCAGACCGGTCGACCGAGGACGCGAAGGCCGAGGAGTCGAAGGCCGACGAGCCGAAGGTCACGCCGCTGCGCGGCATGCCGAAGGCCCTCGCGCACAACATGGACCTCTCGCTGGCCGTGCCCACCGCCACGTCGGTGCGCACGGTGCCTGCGAAGCTCATGATCGACCAGCGCATCGTGATCAACAACCACCTGCGCCGCACGCGCGGTGGCAAGATCTCGTTCACGCACCTCATCGGCTACGCGCTCGTGCGCGCGCTCAAGGCGTTCCCGAGCCAGAACGTGTCGTACGCGGAGATCGACGGCAAGCCGTCGCTCGTCGCGCACCCGCACGTCAACCTCGGCATCGCCATCGACATGCCGAAGCCCGACGGCACGCGTGCGCTGCTGGTGCCGAGCATCAAGCGCGCCGACACGATGGACTTCGCCGAGTTCATCGCCACGTACGAGCAGCTCGTGAAGAAGGCCCGCGCCAACAAGCTCGACGCAGGCGACTTCGCAGGCACGACCATCTCGCTCACGAACCCGGGCGGCATCGGCACCGTGCACTCGGTGCCGCGCCTCATGCAGGGCCAGGGATGCATCATCGGCGCGGGTGCGCTCGACTACCCGGCGGAGTTCCAGGGTGCGAGCGAGGAGCGCCTGACCGACGCCGGCATCGGCAAGACGATCACGCTGACGTCGACGTACGACCACCGCGTGATCCAGGGCGCGGGCTCCGGCGAGTTCCTGAAGATCGTGCACGGCCTCCTGCAGGGCCAGGACGGCTTCTACGAGGGCATCTTCGCCGACCTCCGCATCCCGTACAAGCCGATCGTCTGGGCGCAGGACGTCTCGGTGCACGAGTCGGACGAGCTCTCGAAGTCGACCCGCGTCACGCAGCTCATCAACGCCTACCGCGTGCGCGGCCACCTCATGGCCGACATCGACCCGCTCGAGTACGTGCAGCGCACGCACCCCGACCTCGAGATCGAGCAGCACGGCCTGTCGTTCTGGGATCTCGACCGCGAGTTCGTCACCGGCGGCTTCGGCGGCCGACGCTCCGCGCAACTGCGCGACGTGCTCGGCGTGCTGCGCGACACGTACTGCCGCACCATGGGCGTCGAGTACATGCACATCGCAGACCCGGCGCAGCGCAAGTGGTTCCAGGACCACCTCGAGGTGCCGTACGTCAAGCCCACGCACGACGAGCAGATGCGCATCCTGCGCAAGCTCAACGAGGCGGAGGCGTTCGAGACGTTCCTGCAGACGAAGTACGTCGGGCAGAAGCGCTTCTCGCTCGAGGGCTCCGAGTCGATGATCGCGTTCCTCGACGCCCTCATCCAGGGTGCTGCCGCATCGAGCCTCGAGGAGGTCGTGATCGGCATGCCGCACCGCGGCCGCCTCAACGTGCTCACGAACATCGCTGGCAAGACGTACGGCCAGATCTTCCAGGAGTTCGAGGGCGCCGCCGTCATGCAGGGCTCCGGCGACGTGAAGTACCACCTCGGCACCGAGGGCACCTTCGTGGCTGCCGACGGCTCCGAGATCCCCGTGTACCTCGCTGCCAACCCGTCGCACCTCGAGGCCGTGAACGGCGTGCTCGAGGGCATCGCCCGTGCGAAGCAGGACCGCATCGGCGACGGTCGCCGTTCGGTGCTGCCCGTGCTCGTGCACGGCGACGCCGCCATGGCGGGTCAGGGCGTCGTGTTCGAGACGCTGCAGCTGTCGCAGCTGCGCGGCTACACGACCGGCGGCACGGTGCACCTCGTCGTCAACAACCAGATCGGCTTCACGACGCCCCCGTCGGAGTCGCGCTCGTCGATCTACTCGACCGACATCGCGAAGTCGATCGGCGCGCCGATCTTCCACGTGAACGGCGACGACCCCGAGGCGGTCGTGCGCGTGGCCGAGCTCGCGTTCCAGTACCGCGAGGAGTTCAAGCACGACGTCGTCATCGACCTCATCTGCTACCGCCGCCGCGGGCACAACGAGGGCGACGACCCCACGATGACGCAGCCGCTCATGTACTCGCTCATCGAGCGCAAGCGCTCGGTGCGCACGCTGTACGCCGAGAACCTCGTCGGCCGTGGCGACATCACCGAGGACGAGTACGAGGAGGCCCAGAAGGACTTCCAGGACCGTCTCGAGCGCGCCTTCATGGAGACGCACGCGGCCGCGACGGGTTCGATGCCCGTGCCGGCGCAGACGCCCGACGCGACGATGGTGGGCACGCCGTCCGACACGGGCATCTCGCGTGCGGCGATCGAGGCGATCGGCGATGCGCACGCGAACCCGCCAGAGGGCTTCACGGTGCACACCAAGGTGCAGCAGGTGCTGAAGAAGCGTCTCGACATGACCCGCAACGGCGGCATCGACTGGGCGTTCGGCGAGCTGCTCGCGCTCGGCTCGCTGCTCATGGAGGGCACGGCGGTGCGCATGGCGGGGCAGGACGCCCGTCGCGGCACGTTCGTGTCGCGTCACGCCGTCATGCACGACAAGGTCAACGGCCAGGAGTGGCTGCCGCTGGCGAACCTCTCCGAGGAGCAGGCGCGTCTGTCGATCTACGACTCCCTGCTGTCGGAGTACGCCGCCATGGCGTTCGAGTACGGCTACTCGGTGGAGCGCCCCGACGCGCTCGTGCTGTGGGAGGCGCAGTTCGGCGACTTCGTGAACGGCGCGCAGATCGTCGTCGACGAGTTCCTCTCGAGCGCCGAGCAGAAGTGGAACCAGTTCTCGTCGCTGACGCTGCTGCTGCCGCACGGCTACGAGGGTGCGGGCCCCGACCACTCGTCGGCGCGCATCGAGCGCTTCCTGCAGATGTCGGCGGAGCAGAACATGATCGTCGCGCGTCCGTCGACGCCGGCGTCGTACTTCCACCTGCTCCGTCGTCAGGCGTACCAGCAGCCGCGTCGGCCGCTCATCGTGTTCACGCCGAAGGCGATGCTGCGGCTGCGCGACGCGGTGAGCCCCGTCGAGGCGTTCGAGTCGGGCGTGTTCCAGCCGGTGATCGACGACGCGAAGGTCGACTCGTCGAAGGTGCGCCGCGTGCTGCTGCACTCGGGCAAGATCCACTACGACCTCGCCGCCGAGATGGCGAAGCGCGAGATCGACGACGTGGCGCTCGTGCGGCTCGAGCAGCTGTACCCGCTCGACGTCGACGGCATCAACGCCGCGCTCGACCGCTACGACGGTGCCGAGCTCGTGTGGGTGCAGGAGGAGCCGCTCAACCAGGGCGCCTGGCCGTCGGTGCACTTCACGCTGCCGCGCCACCTGCATCACGGCCGCACGATCCGCGCGATCGGGCGCACGGCGTCGGCGAGCCCCGCGACGGGCTCCCCGAAGCGCTCCGCCGCCGAGCTCGCGCAGATCCTCGACGAGGCGCTCGGCACCGACTGAGCCCCGTCGCGCCTCGTGCAGAGCCCGTCGTCGCCGCTGGCGGCGGCGGGCTTGCGCGTGACGGGAACGTTCCGCCGCACCATCGACCCTGCGTTCCGGGCGCAGGCGCTCGACGGGTCGCGCTCGCCGGTCGCTGCTCGCGTGCGCACGAGCCCACGCTGTCCCTGCGGCGTGGCAGGGTGCCGTCGCGTTTCGCAGGCGATCGCGGGGGTTCGAGGGAAGATACCCCTCGCGCACCCCTGATCACCTGCGAAACGGAACCCGGAGGGGCGCGTCAGTCGCGCGAGGCGAGGAACGTGTAGACCTCGGTCTCGTCGACGCCCGGGAAGGCACCTGGCGGCAGCGCCGCGAGCAGGTGCGAGTGGGCGCGAGCGCTCGGCCAGGCCTGCCCGGCCCACGCGGATGCGAGCTCTGTCGGCGGCGTGCGGCAGCACGACGGGTCGGGGCACTGCGAGGCGGATCGCTCCTTCGTCGCCCGGCCGCGGAACCACCGCGCCTGCGCGAACGGCACGCCGATCGACATCGAGAACTCCCCCTGCGCCGACCGCTCCGTCATCGCCGTGCACCAGTAGGTGCCCGCCGGCGTCTCGGTGTACTGCTCGAACGCGTTCACCTTGTCTGGCACGTCGAACACCTCGCGGCTCGTCCACCGCTTGCACACGGGCTGCCCCTCGATCGCACCCGTGTGGTCGGCGGGGAACGTGACGCCGTCGTTCTCGTACGCCTTGTAGATGATCCCCGACTCGTGCACCTTCTGGAAGTGCAGCGGGATGCCGAGGTGCCGCGTGGCGAGGTTCGTGAGGCGATGCGCCGCCATCTCGTACGACACGGCGAACGCGTCGCGCAGATCCTCGACCGCGAGCTGCCGCTCGGCCTTCGCGTTTGAGAGGAACGCGACGGCGGTCGTCTCGGGCATGAGCAGCGCGGCGGCGAAGTAGTTCGTCTCGACGCGCTGGCGCAGGAAGGCGCCGTAGTCGCTCGGCACGTCGTGCCCGAGCACGTGATGGCCGAGCGCCTGCAGCAGCACCGAGCGCGGATCGTGGTCGCCGCGCGTCGACCGCGACAGGTAGATGCGGTGACGCTTGAGGTCGGTGACCGACCTCGTGGAGTGCGGCAGGTCGCCGACGTGATGCACCGCGAACCCGAGGCGCTCGGTGATCGCGGCGATGAGGTGCTGCGACAACGGCCCCTGCACGTAGCCGACGTCGGCGAGGATGCCTGCGGCCTCCCGTTCGATCTCGGGGAAGTGGTTGTCGCGGGCGCGCATCTCGCCGCGGAGCTGCGCGTTCGCCCTGCGCGCCTCCTCCGGCGTCGCGACGCGCTCCTCGGCCTGCCGCTCGAGCTCGTCGACGAGGGCGAGCATCGTGGCGAGCACGTCGTCCGGCGTGCGCGGCCCGACCCGCATGGTCGGCAGCTGCTTCTGCACCCACAGCGGCGAGCGCATCGCCCGCTCGAGCCGGAGCTCCTGCGCGGCGCGCTCGCTCGGCGGCGCCTCGCCGGTGAGGGCGTCGAGCGAGACGCCCAGCAGCGACGCGAGCCGCTGCAGCGTCTGGAAGCGGATCTCGCGCTTGCCGGTCTCGATGGCGCTGAGCTGCGAGGGCGCGAGGCCGATGGCGTCGTGCACGGCGTCGAGCGTGAGCCCCGCCGCCTTGCGGTGGTGGCGGATGGCCTTGCCGAGCTGCAGCGGATCCGTCGCGGGCTCCGGTGCGTCGGGGGCGTTGGCGGCGCGGTTCCAGGACGACATCGTCATCGCTGCAGCATATGGCAGGAATGCAGAACTTCACACGGTGGATCTGCTCCAGGACTGCGTTCCTCCGTCGAGAGTGGTGCCAGACCCCGATGGAGGAGGCCCCCGATGACCGAGAGCACCAGCACGCAGCAGCAGCAGGAGCAGGCAGCGCAGGCGCTGCAGCTCGAATGGGACGCGGACGCCCGCTGGAGCGGCATCGCCCGCGACTACACGGCAGCCGACGTCGTGCGTCTGCGCGGATCCATCGTCGAGGAGCGCACCCTCGCCCGCCGCGGTGCCGAGCGCCTCTTCGCCCGCCTGCAGGACGAGACCCCCGTGCGCGCACTCGGCGCCCTCACCGGCAACCAGGCCGTGCAGCAGGTGAAGGCCGGCCTCGAGGCGATCTACCTCTCGGGCTGGCAGGTGGCCGCCGACGCGAACCTCGCAGGCCAGACCTACCCCGATCAGAGCCTGTACCCCGCGAACTCCGTGCCGAGCGTCGTGCGCCGCATCAACAACGCCCTGCTGCGCGCCGACCAGATCGAGCACGCCGAGGGCGCGCGCAGCGTCGACGACTGGCTCGTGCCGATCGTCGCAGACGCCGAGGCGGGCTTCGGAGGCCCCCTGAACGCGTTCGAGCTGCAGCGCGGCATGATCGCCGCGGGCGCGGCGGGCGTGCACTGGGAGGACCAGCTCGCGAGCGAGAAGAAGTGCGGTCACCTCGGCGGCAAGGTGCTCATCCCCACGCAGAGCCACGTGCGCACGCTGAACGCAGCGAGGCTCGCCTCCGACGTCGAGGGCGTGCCGACCGTCATCGTCGCACGCACCGACGCGGAGGCGGCGACGCTCATCACGAGCGACGTCGACGAGCGCGACCGCCCCTTCCTCACCGGCGGCCGCACCGCGGAGGGCTTCTACGAGGTGCGGAACGGCCTCGAGCCGTGCATCACCCGCGGCCGCGCCTACGCCCCCTACGCCGACCTGCTGTGGATGGAGACGTCGAAGCCCGACCTCGAGACCGCTCGCCGCTTCGCCGAGGGCATCAAGGCCGAGTTCCCTGACCAGCTGCTCGCCTACAACTGCTCGCCGTCGTTCAACTGGCGGGCGCACCTCGACGACGACCAGATCGCGACCTTCCAGCGCGAGCTCGGCGCGATGGGGTTCCGGTTCCAGTTCATCACCCTGGCCGGCTTCCACGCCCTCAACCACTCGATGTTCGACCTCGCCAAGGGCTACGCCGAGCACCACATGACCGCCTACGTCGACCTGCAGGAGCGCGAGCTCGCTGCGGAGAGCCGGGGCTACACCGCCACGCGCCACCAGCGCGAGGTGGGCACCGGATGGTTCGACCTCGTGGCCTCCGCGCTGAACCCCGACTCGGGGACCCTCGCCCTCGCCGGCTCCACCGAGACCGCGCAGTTCCACTGACGCTCCTGGACCCTCCGGTCCACCCACCGCTTGGAGACACCATGACCGACCGCATCCGCATCACCGAGCACGCACCCGGGCAGGAGCGCGTGCTGACGCCGCAGGCGCTCGAGTTCCTGCTCTCGCTGCACGACCTCGCCGAGCGTCGCCGCCGCGAGCTGCGCAGGCTGCGCCGCACGCGTCGCGCAGCGCTCGCCGACGGTGCGACGCCCAGGTTCCTGCCGGAGACGCAGCACATCCGCGACGACCCCACCTGGCGTGTCGCGCCGCCCGCGCCGGGCCTCGAGGATCGCCGCGTCGAGATCACGGGCCCCATCGAGCGCAAGATGACCATCAACGCGCTCAACTCCGGTGCCCGCGTGTGGCTCGCCGACTGCGAGGACGCCTGCTCCCCCACGTGGGAGAACGTCGTCGCGAGCCAGGTGAACCTGCAGGACGCCATCCGAGGCGCCATCGCGTTCACGAGCCCGCAGGGCAAGGAGTACCGCGTGACCGCCGAGCGCACGCCCACCATCGTCGTGCGTCCGCGCGGCTGGCACCTCGACGAGCGACGCATCCTCGTCGACGGGGAGCCGATGAGCGCATCGCTCGTCGACTTCGGCCTGCACATGCTGCACAACGCCGACGCGCTCATCGCGGGCGGCCGCGGTCCGTACTTCTACCTGCCGAAGCTCGAGAGCCACCTCGAGGCGCGCCTGTGGAACGACGTGTTCCGGGCTGCGCAGGACATGCTCCTCATCCCGCGCGGCACGATCCGCGCGACGGTGCTCATCGAGACGATCTCGGCGGCGTTCGAGATGGAGGAGATCCTCTACGAGCTGCGCGAGCACTCGTCGGGGCTCAACGCGGGCAGGTGGGACTACCTGTTCTCGATCATCCGCGCGTTCCGGTTCCGCGGGCCCGACTTCGTGCTGCCCGACCGGGCTGTCCTCACGATGACGGCGCCGTTCATGCGCGCGTACACCGAGCAGCTCGTGCGGGCGTGCCACCGTCGCGGTGCGCACGCGATCGGCGGCATGGCGGCGTACGTGCCGAGCGCGAAGGATCCGGAGGCGACCGAGGTCGCGCTCGCGCGCGTCGCGCAGGACAAGCGTCGCGAGGCCGCAGACGGCTTCGACGGCTCGTGGGTCGCGCATCCGGGCCTCGTCGCCACCGCGCAGGCCGAGTTCGACGCCGTGCTGGGCGCCGAGCCGCATCAGCTTGGCCGCAGCCGCGAGGACGTCGTGCCGGACGAGGCGGCGCTCATCGACCTCTCGACGACGCCTGGCGACATCACGGAGGCGGGCCTCAGGCTCAACGTCGAGGTCGCGATCCGCTACATGGAGGCGTGGCTACGCGGCCAGGGCGCCGTCGCGATCCACTCGCTCATGGAGGATGCTGCGACCGCCGAGATCTCGCGCTCGCAGGTGTGGCAGTGGATCCACGTCGAGGCGCGCACGGCCGAGGGTCGCACGATCTCACGAGACTGGGTGAAGGAGATCGTGCGCGAGCTGCACGCCGCGGCCCCCAGGCACGACGGCGATCGGCTCGACGACGCGGTCGCGTTGTTCACCGAGGTCGCGCTGCGACCCACGTACCCGGCGTTCTTCACGCTGTCCGGCACCGAGCGGTACCTGTCGCCGCTGCCGCAGGAGCAGCAGATCGCGGCGTGACGGATGCGCTGCGACGCCCGGGCCGTCAGGCTCGGGCGTCGTAGCGCGCGAGGACGGCGTCGATGGCCTCGGCGATGTCGACGCGTCCCGCCTCGACCGCCGCGTCGCGCACCTCGGCCTCGAACGCCCGCTGCACGTCGTCGTGCACGTCGAGCGCCCGGATCGCGGCGAGGGTGAGCGGCTCGGTGAAGGTCGTCGCACGGTCGAGGGCGCCGACGATCTCGAGCGACGCCATCGTGCGCACGCACTTCTCGCAGCGCGAGCAGTTGACCGCGTCCAGCGATCGGTAGCAGACGCGCAGGTGGCGCAGCAGCACGTCGTCGCCGGCGATCGCCCGCACCTTCTGGAATCGCGTGCGATGCGCGTCGACGTGCACGACGCGAAGGTCGTCGCTCGAGTGGTGGGGATCGAGCATGGGATGCGAGCCCCACGGCATGAGCGACGCGTACGGCAGCGTCGAGGGCACGTGCAGGCTGCGGCGGGCACCGGCGACGAGCGATGCCGCGGCGACGAGCAGGGCGAGGTGCGTCTGCGTGCCCCACTCGGCGTACGGCTCGAGGAGGCGTCGCGCATCGGTCTTGACGCGCAGCACGGGGCGGCCGGTCGCCGCGCTCAGCGAGGCGAGCAGCGTCGTCACCTCGGCGCGCACGGCGGCGGGCTCGTGATCGAGGTCGTGCACGTAGAGCAGCTCCGAGACCTCGGGATGGCCGTGCAGCGCATGCGCCGAGTCGACCCCGCCCGTCATGAGCTGCATGGGCGGCGCGGTCCGGCGCGCTGCTCTCGCCGCGACGGGTGCGGACACCGGCTGCGGATGCAGCGTCGGATCCCACATCGCGTGGATGCGCTGCACCTCGCCGATCCCGTGGCGCAGCACGGGCGAGACGGGGTCCTCCAGCGTGATCGGCAGGCCGAGCCGCATCGCGGGGAAGATCGCCATCGGCAGCCACACGTCGCCCATCGCGCTCGGGCGTCGGAGGCGTCGTCCGAGGGATGCGATGCCGACCGTGACGCGCTCGCCGCCGAGGTCGACGTCGACCTCCGCGCGGTGCCCGTCGAATCGGGTCCGACCGACGTGGATGCCGCGCATCCGCTCAGCCTAGGCGGCGCCGCGGACGCACGGCCTCGATGCGCGCGTCAGCCGTGCGTCGCCTGCACGGCGCGCAGTCGCGCGAGCACCTGGTCCTTCAGCTCCTCGGGAGCGGTCTCCGTGCACGCCTGCTTGAGCGCCATCGTCAGCTGCACGCCGACGGTGTGCTCCTCGGCGCAGTCGGTGCAGCCGTCGAGGTGCGCACGGATGTCGGCGGCGTCCTCCGAGCACAGCTCAGCGTGCAGGTACTCCTCGAGCTCGGCCTTCGCCTTGTCGCAACCGCAGTCGCCCATCAGCCCTTCTCCCCTGCCTTCATGCCCTGCTCGCGTGCGTAGTCGGCCAGCAGCTCCCGCAGCTGTCGCCTGCCACGATGCAGTCGACTCATCACGGTGCCCACCGGCGTCTTCATGATCTCCGCCGTCTCGGCGTACGACATGCCCTCGACGTCGACCCAGTAGACGACCATGCGGAAGTCGTCGGGGATCGACTGCAGCGCGTCGCGCACGACGCCTGCAGGCATGCGGTCGATCGCCTCGGCCTCCGCCGACCGCGACCGCGTCGCCGTCGTCGACTCGCCGACGCCGATCTGCCAGTCCTCGAGATCGTCGAGCGGCGCCTCGTACGGCTGGCGCTGCTTCTTGCGGTACTGGTTGATGTACGTGTTCGTCTGGATGCGGTACAGCCAGGCACGCAGGTTGGTGCCGGGCGTGAAGGAGTCGCGGGCGGCGTACGCCTTCGCGTACGTCTCCTGCACCAGGTCGGCCGCATCCTGCGGGTTGCGCGTCATCCGCATCGCCGCCGCGTACAGCTGGTCGGTGTACGCGAGGGCCTCGGTGATGAACGCGTCGGAGTCGTCTGCCATCGGCGTCGATCCTACGCCGCGCGTCAGCACCGAGATCCCAGACATGCACCCTCCCCTTCGTAGGATGGAACCGATGACTCAGGCGCCGCATTCCCGCGCGTGGGCGGCGCCGATGGCCTCCGCCCCGCTGTCCGCCGTCGTGCACCTGCCGGGCTCGAAGTCGCTCACGAACCGCGAGCTCGTGCTCGCGGCCCTCGCGGGCGGCCCCGGCACGCTGCACGCTCCCTTGCACTCGCGCGACTCGGCGCTCATGGTCGACGCGCTGCGCGCGATGGGCGTGGGCGTCGAGGCCGTGGGCGACGGGCCGTTCGGCCCCGACCTGCGGGTGACGCCGGGCGCGCTCGGCGCTGCGAGCGTCGACTGCGGCCTGGCAGGCACCGTCATGCGGTTCCTGCCGGTCGTCGCGGCGCTCGCGCACGGCGCGGTCGCGTTCGACGGCGACCCTCACGCGCGCACGCGTCCGAACGCGACGACGATCGAGGCGCTGCGCGCGCTCGGCGTGCGCGTCGACGACGGCGGCACGGGCACGATGCCGTTCACGGTGCACGGCACGGGCTCGGTGCGCGGGGGCGAGCTGCGCGTCGATGCGAGCGCGTCGAGCCAGTTCGTCTCGGCGCTGCTGCTCGCAGGTGCGCGCTTCGACGAGGGCCTCACGCTGCACCACACGGGCGAGCGCCTGCCGTCGCTGCCGCACATCGACATGACGATCGCGACGCTGCGCGCTCGCGGCGTCGACGCCTCCTCGCCTGCGCCCGGCGTGTGGCGCGTCGAGCCGGGGCCCATCGCGGCTGCCGACGTGGCGATCGAGCCCGACCTGTCGAACGCCGCCCCGTTCCTCGCAGCGGCGCTCGTCGCCGGCGGCCGGGTGAGCGTCGCAGGCTGGCCTGCGGCCACGACGCAGGTCGGCGCCGAGCTGCCCGCGCTGCTCACGAGGCTCGGAGCGACCGTCACGATCGACGGCGACCGCTGCACCGTCGACGGCGCAGCCGGCGTCTCGGCGGCGCCGCTCGTCGGCGGAGCGATCGACATGGCGCACGCCGGCGAGCTGTCGCCGACGATCGCGGCGCTCGGCGTCTTCGCCGACGCACCCCTGACGATCACGGGCATCGGTCACATCCGCGGCCACGAGACCGACCGCATCGACGCGCTCGTCGACGACCTGGCGCTGCTGGGCGGCTCGGCCATCGGAGATGCGGAGTCGATCACGGTGCATCCCGCTGCGCTGCACGGCGGCACGTGGGCGGCGTACGCCGACCACCGCATCGCCACGGCTGGCGCGCTGCTCGGGCTCGCGGTGCCCGGCGTCGAGGTCGACGACATCGGCGCGACGGCGAAGACGATCCCCGAGTTCCCCGAGCTGTGGATGCGGATGCTCGAGCAGGAGGGCACGCCGTGAGCTGGCTCACCGAGGAGCCCGACGAGCCGTGGGAGTCGTACGACGAGGAGTCGGTGCGCGAACGACCCAACCCCAAGGCGAACAAGCCGCGCACGAAGATCCGGCCCGAGCACGCCGACTCGGTCGACGGATTCGTCACGGCCGTCGACCGCGGCCGGTACACCGTGGTCGTGCGCGACGGGCAGCCGGACGAGGCGACGATCACGACGACGCGCGCCCGAGAGCTGCGCAAGCAGGCGATCGTCGCAGGCGACCGCGTCGACGTCGTCGGCGACACGACCGGCGACGAGGGCTCGCTCGCGCGCATCGTGCGCATCCAGCCGCGCACGACGCTGCTGCGGCGCTCCGCCGACGACTCCGACGAGTTCGAGCGCGTCATCGTCGCGAACGCCGACCTCATGCTCATGGTCGTCGCCGCCCGCGACCCAGAGCCGCGGCCGAGGCTCGTGCACCGCTACCTCGTGGCCGCGTACGACGCGGGCATCACGCCCATCCTCGTCGTCACGAAGACCGACCTCGCCGATCCTGCGCCGCTGCTGGCCAACTTCTCCGGGCTCGACATCGAGACGTGGCGCTCGCGCTCCGACGACCCGCCCGCCGCGGCGCTGCGCGAGCGGCTCGACGGCCACGTGACCGTCGCGGTCGGGCACTCGGGCGTCGGCAAGTCGACGCTCGTGAACGCGCTCGTGCCCGCAGCGGGCCGCGCCGTCGGCCACGTGAACGCCGTGACGGGCCGCGGCAGGCACACGTCGTCGTCGACCCAGTCGTATCGACTCGGGTCGGGATGGGTCATCGACACCCCCGGCGTGCGCTCGTTCGGGCTCGGCCACATCGACACCGCGTCGATCCTCAAGGCCTTCCCCGACATCCAGGCGGTCGCCGACCAGTGCCCGCGCGGCTGCACGCACCTCGCCGACGCGCCCGACTGCGGCATCGCCGAGGCGGCCGCGCGCGGAGAGCTCGACCGCACCCGCGTCGACAGCGTGCAGGGTCTGCTCGCGACGCTCACCGTCGGAGACCACTGGTAGCGGTGCCCGACTGGGCGTGCGCATAGCCCTCGCTGGAAGGATGCAGGGGTGACGTCCGCTGCGCCCGCC
>NZ_CEEDMM010000034.1:0-13333 GCF_979255995.1 Agrococcus sp. AC640b | reverse complement strand
GATGGAGCCGGGGGCGTGGGAGGCTGCGCAGCCTTCGCGCCGTCGCCGTCAGGCACCGGGGGTGCTGCGGTCGTGGTGGTGGTGCCGCCCTGCTGCGCTGCGAAGCGCTCCAGGATCGGCCACCAGGACTGGGCCACCTTCGACCTGTCCTGCTTGAAGAGCTCGTACTGCTCCTCCACCAGCCATTCGTTCGCTCCGAAGTCGCTGCTCGCGGCTGCCACGGATCCTTCGCCTCTTCTCACCGGGGGCATGCATGGTGGTGTCGTTCGTCCGGCACCAACAGTCGATCATACGCGCCGTGCCTGGGCGCGGGTGCCTTCTGATCGTTGTGTCAACGAATGAGGCCGAGGGCCGCGAGGTCGACGCCCGCCGCCTCGACCGCGAGCATGACGACCTCGCGACGCCACACGACGCGCGGCTCGTGCAGCAGCGGCATCGACGCCTCCGTCGGCGTGCGGCTGCCCTTGCGGCCGTTGCAGGCGACGCACGCGGTGATCGTGTTGAGCCACGTGCTCGCGCCGCCGCGGGAGACGGGCTGGATGTGGTCGATGGTCGAGCCGGGGCCGCCGCAGTAGGCGCAGCGTCTGCGGTCGCGCTCGAGCACGCCGCGACGCGTCCACGGCATGCGGTCGTACATGCGGGTGTGCGGCACGGCGACGTAGTCGTTGAAGACGACGACCTTCGGCACGGGCATCTCGATGCTCTCGGACCGGATCGTGCCCTCGGAGGCGAGCATGATCTGCGCCCGCTCCTTGACCACGAAGGCGACCGCGCGCTGCAGGGAGGCGACGCCGATCGGCTCGAGCGTCGCGTTCAGCACCACCACCTGGGCATGCATCGCGTCCTCCTTGGACCCATCGTGCACCACGGGAGCCCGCTTGGCACGGACTTGCGCAGCGGCGTTCACCACGTGTTCAACGGTCGTGTACCCCGACGGGACGCGGCAGGGGCGTGCGCGGCGGCGTCGGTGGCGGCACCTAGCGTTGGGTGCGTGGATGCGGTGATCGCGCCGATCGGCGATGCGTGGGAGATGGCGGTCGTCGGCGACGACGGCATCCGCGATCGTCGCGTGGCCGACGACCTGCCGGCCGCCGTCGCCGCGCTCGAGCCCGAGCGCCCCCGGTGGGTCTGGCAGGACACCTCGCGCGTCGCGCCCGTGCTGCTGGCAGCAGGCGTCGCCGTGGAGCGCGCCCGCGACCTGCGCCTGAGCCACCGCATCCTCGCCGACGCGGGGCGCATGCCGCTCGAGTCGCGCTGGCTGCGCAGGCTGCGGTCGCCCGACGGCGCGCTGTTCTCGATGGACGACGAGCCCGAGCCCGTCGACGCCCTCGTCGCCGAGCTCGCGAGGCAGGAGGGCGTCGTCGGCGACGACGCGTCGCTGCGGCTGCTGCTCGCGGCCGAGTCGACGGGCGCGCTCATCGCGGAGGAGCTGCTGCACGTCGGCCTGCCGTGGTCGGCCGTCGAGCACGACCGGCTCCTCACCGCCGCGCTCGGTCCGCGGCCCGTCGCAGGCAGACCCGCGCTGCTGCAGGCCCTCGCCGACGAGGTCGACGCGATCCTGGGGCATCGGGTGAGCATCGACTCCGCTCCCGAGCTGCTGCGTGCGCTGCGCTCGGCGGGCCTCGACGTGCGCTCGACGTCGCGGTGGGAGCTGCGCGAGGTCGACCACCCGGTCGTCGCGCCCCTCACGGCCTACAAGCGGCTCTACCGGCTGTGGACGGCGAACGGCTGGCAGTGGGCCGACGAGTGGGTGCAGGGCGGCCGGTTCCACGCCGAGTACGTGCCGGCGGGCGTCGTGACCGGCAGATGGGCGACGGCCGGCGGTGGCGCGATGCAGATCGCGAAGCAGGTGCGCGGCGCCGTCGTCGCCGACCCGGGGTGGCGGCTCGTCGTCGCCGACGCCGCGCAGCTCGAGCCACGCGTGCTCGCGGGCGTCGCCCGCGATGCCGCGCTCGCGGAGGCGGCGAGCGGCGACCTCTACGAGGGGCTCGTCGACGACGGCGTCGTCGACTCGCGGCCGAAGGCGAAGGTCGCGATGCTCGGTGCGCTCTACGGCGCGACCTCCGGCGACTCCGGCAGGCTCGTGCCTGCGCTGCGCCGCGCGTACCCGCGTGCGATGCGCGTCGTCGACGACGCGGCCGCGACGGGGGAGCGAGGCGGGCTCGTGCGCACGTGGCTCGGTCGCACGAGCCCGCCCATGCCGGCGGCCTCCGCGCAGCTCGCCGACCGCGACGCCGTCTCGCGCGAGCGCGCATGGGGCAGGTTCACCCGCAACTTCGTCGTGCAGGGGTCGGCGGCAGAGTGGGCGCTGTGCTGGATGGCGCTCCTGCGTCGCAGCCTGCGCGCGAGCGGCGGCGAGCTCGTGTACTTCCTGCACGACGAGGTCATCGTGCATGCGCCCGCCGCGCGGGCGGAGGCGGTCGCCGACGAGATCCGCGCCGCAGCGGCGGGCGCGGGACGCATGCTCTTCGGCACGTTCCCCATCACGTTCCCCGTCGAGGCACGCATCGTCGACGACTACGCGAGCGCCGACGACTGACGCCGCCGCGCGCCGCGCAGCCTCGCCGTCGGCGTAGCGTGGAGGCATGCGCTTCCTGCAGTCGCCGCCGCCCCACGACCTCACCTACTCCGACGTGTTCCTCGTGCCGAGCCGCTCGGACGTGGGCAGCCGCATGGCCGTCGACCTGTCGCCCGACGACGGCACGGGGGCGACGCTGCCGATCGTCGCGGCGAACATGAACTCGGTCACGGGCCCGCGTCTCGCTGCGACGCTCGCGCGCCGCGGCGGCCTCGCGGTGCTCACGCAGGATCACGACCTCGACGACACCGTCGCGGCGATCGCGTGGGTCAAGGAGCAGCCCGTCGACCTCGCATCCGCGCAGCTCGCGACGGAGGACGAGCTCGTGGCCGACGTGCTGCTGCGCGTGCCCGCCGTGGAGGGTCACGGCATCGTCGTCGTCCGCGACGGCCGCTACGCGGGTGCGATCGGCGCACCTCGCCTCGGTCACGCGCTGCCCGACGCGCGCATCGGCGACCTGCTGCACGGATCCGTCGATCCGCTGGCGCCCGCCGACGTCGCCGACCCCCGCACGGCATTCGACGCCGTCCACGCCGCCGGCATCGACTTCGCGGCGGTCGTCGACGACGCGGGGCGCGTGCTGGGCACCGTGAGCCCCCGCACCGCCCTGCGCGGCGCGCTCTACCGGCCCGCGCTCGACGACGCGGGTCGCCTGCGCGTCGCCGTCGCCGTCGGCATCAACGGCGACCCCGCTGCGAAGGCGCGCGCGCTCGTCGATGCCGGCGCCGACGTCATCGTCATCGACACCGCACACGGACACCAGGGCGGCATGCTGCGCGCCATCGAGGCGGTGCGCGCCGTCGTCGACGTGCCGATCGTCGCCGGCAACGTCGTCACGGCGTCGGCGGTGCGCGACCTCGTGCACGCGGGTGCGTCGATCCTCAAGGTGGGCGTCGGACCCGGCGCGATGTGCACGACGCGCATGATGACGGCCGTCGGACGCCCGCAGCTGTCGGCCGTGCTCGAGACGGCGGAGGAGGCGATCGGCCTCGGCGCGCGCGTCTGGGCCGACGGCGGGGTGCGCTACCCCCGCGACGTCGCGCTCGCGCTCGCCGCCGGCGCGTCGAGCGTCATGATCGGCTCGTGGTTCGCCGGCACGATCGAGGCGCCCGGCCGCATCCAGCGCGACGAGCGCGGGCGCCTGTTCAAGGAGTCGTGGGGCATGGCGTCGACGAAGGCCGTCGAGGGCCGCTTCGGCGACCTGCCCGCGTTCGAGCTCGCGACGAAGACGCTGTTCGCCGAGGGCATCTCGTCGTCGACGATCCTGATCGACCCCCTGCGTCCGAGCGTCGAGGACCTCCTCGACATGATCACCTCCGGCGTGCGCTCGTCGGCGACCTACGCCGGCGCCGCGTCGATCGCGGAGTTCCGCGAGCGCGCCGTCGTGGGCGTGCAGTCCGCCGCGGGCTACGAGGAGGGCAAGGCGCTGCCCGTCTCCTGGTGACCGGAGGCCGGGCGCTCGAGGCCGAGTCTCGCGCGCGCGGTGTGCGCGCACGTGGAGCACGGCACCGATCGCGTTAGGATTCCGTGCGTGAGCGACGAGCACCATAGTCCGAAGGGCGCCAGCCCCAGCCCCAGAGGGCGCTGCGGCCGCAGCCCCAGCCCCTGCCTGCAGGTCGGCACGCCCATCGGAGCCCTCCGATGATCGAGCAGCTGCCCTGGCTCTTCATCCTCATCGGGGTCGTCCTCACGGTCGGCACCGGCTACTTCGTCGCCAGCGAGTTCTCGCTCGTGAACCTCGACCGCTCCGAGCTCGAGGCGCAGGAGGCCAGGGGCGGCGCGAGCCATCCCGGCGTGATCGCCGCGCTCAAGCAGACCTCGACGCACCTGTCGAGCGCGCAGCTCGGCATCACGCTCACGACGCTCCTCACGGGCTACACGATGGAGCCGGCGATCTCGCACCTCCTCGCCCCCGTGCTCGAGGGGTGGGGCATCCCCGACGACCTCGCCCCCGGCGTGTCGCTCGTCGTCGCGATCGTCATCGCGACGCTGCTGTCGATGATCATCGGCGAGCTCGTGCCGAAGAACTTCGCGCTCGCCGTGCCGCTGCGCACCGCGACGATCGTCACGCCCTTCCAGCGAGCGTTCACGTGGCTGATGAAGCCGGCGGTCCTGCTGCTCAACGGCTCCGCGAACGGCATCCTGCGCTCCATCGGCATCGAGCCGAAGGAGGAGCTCTCCGGCGCCAGGACGGCCGACGAGCTCTCCTCGCTCGTGCGCCGATCCGCGCTCGAGGGACTGCTCGACGCCGACCAGGCGACGCTGCTGTCGCGCACGCTGCGCTTCTCCGAGCTCACGGCAGGCGACGTCATGACGCCGCGGCCGCGCGTCGACGCCATCGATCGCGAGCAGAGCGTCGCCGACGTGCTCGACCTCGCGAGGCAGACGGGCCTGTCGCGCTTCCCCGTCTTCGACGAGGACCTCGACCGCGTCGTCGGCATCGTGCACGTGAAGCAGGCGGTGTCGGTGCCGCGCGAGCGTCGCAGCGACGTGCCCGTGCTCGCGATCGCCGAGGAGCCGCACCGCGTGCCCGAGACCGTGCACCTCGACCAGCTGCTCTCCGACCTCAAGGAGCGCGGCTACCAGATGGCGATCGTCGTCGACGAGTACGGCGGCACCGCGGGGCTCGCGACGCTCGAGGATCTCGTGGAGGAGATCGTGGGCGAGGTGAGCGACGAGCACGATCGCCTGCGCCCCGACATCGTGCGAGCGCCGGGCTGGGTCGCGTTCCCTGGGCTGCTGCGCCCCGACGAGCTGCGCGAGCGCGCAGGCGTCGAGATCCCCGACGACGGCCCCTACGAGACGGTCGCGGGCTTCGTCGTCGCCGAGCTCGGCCGTCTGCCGCTCGTGGGCGACGAGGTCGTCGTCGACGGCGGCGTGCTGCGCGTCGAGCGCCTCGACGGCCGCAGGATCGACCGCATCCGCTACGTCGTCGTCGCCGAGTCCGAGGGGGTGGCGCGATGAGCTCCGACTGGTTGGGCCTCGTGTGGCTCGTGGTGCTGCTCGTCATCAACGCGTTCTTCGTCGGCGCCGAGTTCGCCGTCATCTCCGCGAAGCGCTCGCAGGTCGAGCCGCGCGCCGAGCGCGGCTCGCGGGCCGCGAAGATGGCGCTGTGGGCCATGGAGCACGTCTCGCTCATGCTCGCGATGTGCCAGCTCGGCATCACGGTGTGCTCGCTGCTCATCCTGCTCGTGAGCGAGCCGGCCATCCACCACCTGCTCGCGATCCCGCTCGGCGCCGTCGGGCTGCCAGAGGTCGTCGTCGACGGCATCGCGCTCGCGCTCGCGATCCTCATCGTCACGTACCTGCACGTCGTGTTCGGCGAGATGGTGCCGAAGAACGCCGCGTTCACGCTGCCGACCGCCGCGGTGCTGCTGCTCGCACCGCCGCTCGTGCTCATCTCGCGCGTGTTCAAGCCCGTCATCTGGGTCATGAACTGGATCGCGAACCACATCCTGCGGCTCTTCCGCGTCGAGCCGAAGGACGAGGCGGCGAGCGCGTTCACGCTCGACGAGGTCGAGACGATCGTCGAGACCTCGAAGCGCGAGGGCCTGCTCGTCGACCCCACGGGTGCGATCTCGAAGATGTTCGAGTTCACCGAGCGCACCGTCGGCGACGTCGCGATCCCCGTCGAGGGGCTCGTGACGCTCACGGAGGATGCGACGACCGACGACGTCGAGGCGGCCGTGCGCGAGCACGGCTTCTCGCGCTACGTGATCGTCGACGACGACGGCGAGCCGACCGGGTACATCCACCTCAAGGACGTGCTGAGCCCCGACGACCCGGCGCAGCCCATCCCCGCGAAGCGCATCCGCCAGCTCGCGTCGCTGTACGCGGGCGGCGAGATCGAGGATGCGATGCAGCGCATGCGCTCGTCGGGCTCGCACGTGGCGCGCGCGTTCGACCAGTCGGGTGCGACGACGGGCGTGCTGTTCCTCGAGGACTGCATCGAGGAGCTCGTCGGCGAGGTCCGCGACGCCACGAGGCGGCTGTCCTGACGGGTCTCGCGGCCGTGCGCTCGCGGTGGGTGCTGTGGGGTGCGTTCGTCGCCGTGCACGGCCTCGTGGCGCTGCTGAACCACCCAGAGGTGTCGACGGCGTTCGGCGACGTGCGCGGCGTGTACCCGTGGTGGGTGCAGCGTGCCGAGCAGGGCGACGTCGTCGGCATCGACGAGCCGTGGGTGTATCCGATCCTCGCGTGGCTGCCGATCGCCGCGTCGGCCGTCGCAGGCTGGCAGGCGCTGCCCGCCGTGTGGCTCGTGCTCGTGACGGTGCTCGACGCCGTCGCGTTCTGGCTGCTGCTGCGGCACCCGCGCGGCATCGTCCCCGCGTGGACCTGGCTCGCCCTCATCGCGCTGCTGGGTCCGATCGTCGTGGGACGCATCGACTCGATCACGATGCCGATCGCGGTCGCAGGCGTCGTGGCGACGTGGTCGGGCAGGCACGTGCTCGCGGCGATCGCGTTCACGGTCGGCGCATGGACGAAGGTGTGGCCAGGCGTGCTGTGGATCGCGCAGCTCGTCGTGCGGCAGGGCAGGCTCGCGACGCTCGCGGCCGGCGCGGTCGTGACGGCCGTCGTCATGCTCACGGCGCTCGCGATCGGCTCCGGCGGCAACGTGCTGTCGTTCGTGACGTGGCAGGGAGGCCGGGGCCTGCAGATCGAGGCGGTGCTCGCGACGCCCTTCCACTGGGCGGGCGCGCAGCTCGGCTACGACGACGTGCAGCTCACCTACCAGCTGCAGACCCCTGCGGCGGATGCCGTCGCGGCCGTCGCGACGCCCGTGCTCGTCGCGCTGACGGCCCTCGTCGCGCTGCTGGGCGTGCTCGCGGTGCGGCGGGGCGTCGATCGCGACGTCGCAGGCGCCTGGCTCGCGACGGCGCTCGTGGCAGGGCTCATCGTGGCGAACCCCGTCGGATCGCCGCAGTTCGCGATCTGGCTCGTCGCGCCCGCGCTGCTGCTCGTGGGAGCGCGCGCGTGGGAGGGCGTCGCCGTGATCGTCGTGATCTGCGGCCTCACGCAGCTCTGCTACCCGTGGCTGTACGGCGAGGTCGTGTGGCAGGAGCCCATCGGCATCCTCGTGCTCACGCTGCGCAACGCCGCCTACGTCGTGCTGCTCGTGCTGGCCGCCTGGCGGCTCGCACGGCTGCCGCGCGTCGCGGCGCCGCAGCGCTGACCGCCGCGCGCGTCAGCGAACCAGGTCGGCGAGCAGCGCTCCCACGGCATCCGTCTCGATGAGGAAGCCGTCGTGGCCGAACTCGCTCTCGAGCACGACGGGCTCCGCGCCCGACACCGACGTGCGCAGGCCCGCGGCGATGCGGCGCTGGTCCGCCACGGGGAAGAGCCGGTCGGAGTCGATGCCGACCACGAGGGTCTCGGCCGTCACGCGCGACAGCGCCGACTCGACGCCGCCGCGGCCGCGACCGAGGTCGTGCGACGACATCGCGAGCACGAGCCGCACGTAGCTGCCGGCGTCGAAGCGCCTCGTGAACCGGTTGCCGTGCACGTCGAGGTACGACTCCACCTGGAACCGCCCGCCGTGGTCGGGATCGACCGACGACTGCCAGCCGCGACCGAACCGGCGGTTCAGCTCGTCGGGGGAGCGGTAGTTCAGCATGGCCATGCGCCTGGCGAGCGCGAGGCCCCTGTGGGGCCCCTGGCCGTCCGGCTGGTCGTAGTAGTCGCCGCCGAGCCAGTGCGGATCGGACTGCACGGCCTCGAGCTGCAGGCCGTTGAGCGCGATCTGGTCGGCGCTCGAGATGGCTGGCGCGGCGAGGACCGCCGCCCTCGCGAGCCGCTCGGGATGCGTCACCGACCACTCGAGCACGTGCATGCCGCCCATCGATCCGCCGACGACCGCATGCCACCGGTCGATGCCGAGATGGTCGGCGAGCAGTCGCTGCGCCTCGACCTGGTCGCGGATCGTGACGCGCGGGAACCGCGAGCCCAGCTCGCGGCCGTCCTGGCCGATCGTCGCCGGTCCCGACGAGCCCTGGCATCCGCCGAGCATGTTCGGCGCGACGACGAACCATCGGTCGGTGTCGAGGGGCAGGCCGGGCCCGACGACGCCCGCCCACCAACCGCTCGTCGCATGCCCGGGCCCCGCGGGCCCGACGACGTGGCTGTCGCCCGTGAGCGCATGCGGCACGAGGATGGCGTTGTCGCGCTGCGGCGACAGCGTTCCCCAGGTCTCGTACGCGATCACGGCCGACGGGATCGTGGCCCCGTGCTCGGTGACGAGGTCGCCGATGCGCGCGAAGCGGCGCGCGCCGGGATCGTCGCCCGGCCGCCACGCTCCCGTGACGGGGACGGGCGTCGGGTCGACGAGCCGGTGCGCCGGGACACGTGCCGACGGCTGGACGTCGTCGCTGAGCTGCCAGTCCACCTGGTGGCTACGCCGCCGCGCGGTTCGTCGCCTGCGCGGCCTCGAGACCCGTCGTCAGGTCGGCGATGAGGTCGTCGACGTTCTCGATGCCCACCGACAGGCGCACGAGGCCGGGCGTGACGCCGGTCGTGAGCTGCTGCTCGGGCGTGAGCTGCGAGTGCGTCGTCGACGCGGGATGGATGACGAGGCTGCGCACGTCGCCGATGTTCGCAAGGTGGCTGAAGAGCTCGAGCGACTCGACGAACGCGCGGCCGGCTGCGACGCCGCCGACGATCTCGAACGACAGCACGGCGCCGACGCCCTTCGGCGCGTAGCGGTCGGCGGCGGCCCGATAGGGGCTCGAGGCGAGGCTCGCGTAGTTCACGCTCGCGACGGCGGGGTGCGCCTCGAGGAAGTCGGCGATGCGCACGGCGTTCTCGACGTGGCGCTCGATGCGCAGGCTCAGGGTCTCGAGGCCCTGCAGGATCTGCCATGCGGAGTCGGGCGAGATCGACGCGCCGATGTCGCGCAGCAGCTGCACGCGCGCCTTGATGACGTAGGCGATCTCGTCGCCGACGGCCTGCGTGAACACGGCCCCGTGGTAGCTGGGGTCGGGCTGCGTGAGGCCGGGGAAGCGGTCGGACTCCGACCAGCGGAAGCGGCCGCCGTCAACGATGACGCCGCCGATGACGGCACCGTGGCCGCCGATGAACTTCGTCGCCGAGTGCACCACGATGTCGGCGCCGTGCTCGAGCGGACGGATGAGGTAGGGCGTCGCGATCGTGTTGTCGACGATGAGCGGCACGCCCGCCTCGTGCGCGACGCTCGAGACGCCGGCGATGTCGAGGATGTTGATGCGCGGGTTGCCGATCGTCTCGGCGAAGAACAGCTTCGTGTTCGGCCGCACCGCGCGGTGCCACTCGTCGAGGTCGTCCTGATCCTCGACGAACGTCACCTCGATGCCGAGCTTCGCGAGCGTGTACTTGAAGAGGTTGTAGGTGCCGCCGTAGATCGACGTCGACGACACGATGTGGTCGCCGGACTGGGCGATGTTCAGCACCGCGAACGTCTCGGCCGCCTGGCCGGACGACACGAGCAGGGCGGCGGTGCCCCCTTCGAGCGCGGCGACGCGCTGCTCGACGACGTCCTGCGTCGGGTTCATGATGCGCGAGTAGATGTTGCCGAACTCGGCGAGGCCGAACAGGTTCGCCGCGTGCTCGGTCGAGTTGAACACGTACGAGGTCGTGCGGTAGATCGGGGTGATGCGCGCGTTCGTCGTCGGGTCGGGCTGGGCTCCCGAGTGGACCTGCTTGGTCTCGAACTTCCAGTCGCTCATGGCTGCCTCCTGGGACGTGTGGTGCTTCGAACGGTAGGGATGACGACCGCGTGGCATCAACGGCCCGCGTCACCATCCGTCACAGTGGTCGTCGGCCGGGTGCCGGTGGCCTCGTGGTCGCGGTCGCGGCGCATGAGCCAGCGCACGTTCGGCTCGACGAGCCAGCGCGTCGCCCACCGCACCGGCCTCGTCGACAGCACGACCGTGATGATGAGCCCGCCGAGGAGCGTCGCGGGCGTCGCCCACCACTGATCGGCGACGTCTCGCAGCCAGTCGAACTCGCGCGGCCAGTAGAGCACGAACGTGTGGAGCAGGTAGATGAACATCGTCGCCGCGCCCCACGCGGTGAAGACGGTGCGCCTGCGCGGCACGAGCACGAGCGCTGCGGCGATGAGCACCGTCGTCACGAGCATGATCGCGAGCCGCACCGTGCCGTAGTACCAGGCCACGCCGCCCTCGCCGATCTCGGGCACGTCCGAGTACGCGCGGTCGAGGAACAGCCAGTGGCGGATGGCGATGTCGCGCCACAGGTCGGGCAGCAGCGCCACGACGACGCCTGCGATCGCGAACGCGCCGACGGCGGCGACGCGGACCCACCGCGTGCGCGTCGACTCGAGCCACCTGCCCACGAGGTCGCCCGTGCGCAGCTGCCAGCCCAGCACGAAGAACGGCAGCATCTGGATGGCGCGCATGGCCGAGAACGTCTGGTCGACGTCGAAGTAGCCGATGACGATCGCGAGCAGCACCGTCCACAGCAGCGGCCAGCGCAGGCGGGCGAGCACGGGCAGCACGACGCGGAAGCCCGCGAGCGCGAGCAGGAACCACAGCGTCCACGACGGCGTGGTGGGATCGAACGACAGCGAGCCGGTGACGAGCGCCTTCACGACCGTCCAGATCGTCTCGAAGATCAGGTACGGCACGAGCAGGTCGCCGATGACGCGACCGTACTGCTTGGCCCCTGGCCTGTCGGTCGTGAAGTAGCCGGAGATGACGCCGAAGAACGGCATGTGGAACGCGTAGATCACGAGGTACGGCACGAGCGCGACGTCGGAGTCGAGCGCGATCGGCTGCACCGTGTGCCCGATGACGACGAGCGCCATCGCGAGCCACTTCGCGTTGTCCCAGTAGGGCACGCGGCGCTTCGCCTTCGGCTTCGGCTTCGGCGTCGAGTCGGTCACGGCACCATCCTCGCAGCGCTTCGGATGCGCGCGTGACCGCGTGCCGTCGTGCTTCGATGGAGCCATGGAGCAGCGCATCGTCGTCACGGGAGCATCGAGCGGCATCGGTCGGGCGGTGGTGCAGCATGCGTCGCGCCGCGGCTGGCGGGTGCTCGCCGTCGCACGTCGCGAGGAGCGCCTCGCCTCGCTCGCCGAGGAGACCGGATGCGACACGCTCGTCGCCGACCTCACCGACGACGCGGCGGTCGCGCGGCTCGTCGAGGCGGCGGAGGCGTTCGGTGCGAACGCGCTCGTGCACGTCGCGGGCGGTGCGCTGGGCGTGGGCTCGGTGACGGAGACGACGCTCGAGGACTGGCAGGGCATGTTCGACGGCAACGTGCTCACGACGAAGCGCGTGCTCACGGGACTGCTGCCGCAGCTGCGCAGGTCGACGGCGGGCGGCACGTACGCGACGGTGCAGGTCGTCACGTCGATCGCCGCGACGACGCCGTACGTCGGCGGCTCGGGCTACAACGCGGCGAAGGCGGCCGAGAAGGCACTCGTCGACGTGCTGCGCCTCGAGGTGCATGGCGAGCCCATCCGCGTCATGGAGGTGCGGCCGGGCATGGTGTGGACCGAGGAGTTCTCGCTCGTGCGGTTCAAGGGCGACCAGGCGAAGGCCGACGCGGTCTACGAGGGCGTGCAGGATCCGCTGACCGCCGACGATGTCGCGCAGGTCATGACCGACGCGCTCGCGCTGCCCGGCCACGTCTCGATCGACGAGGTCGTCATCAAGCCCGTCGCGCAGACGCACGCGTGGATGGTGCATCGGGGACCGCTGCAGGCCAAGTCCTGATGGGTGGATGCCCGTCGGCGTCGGTGGTGGGCGCGACGATGGGGTCGTGACCCCCGCCTCCGACGCGCCGCGCCCGCTCGTCCTCGTCGCCGCATCCGTGACGGTGCTGCTGTGGGCGTTCGCGTTCGTCGCCATCCGCGCCGTCGGCGACGAGCTCTCGCCCGGCCCGCTCGCGCTCCTGCGGCTCGGCTCGGCCATGCCCGTGCTGCTCGTCATCGCGCTCGTCGCCCGCCCTGCCTTCCCGCGCGGACGCGGGCTGGTGCTCGTGCTCGCGTACGGCGTCGCCTGGTTCGGCGCCTACACGGTCGTGCTCAACTGGGCCGAGCACCATCTCGACGCGGGCACGGCCGCGATGCTCGTGAACGTCGCCCCGCTGCTCGTGGCGGTCGTCGCGGGGATCGTGTTCGGCGAGGGCTTCCCTCGGCCGCTCGTCGCAGGGCTCGTCGTCGGGTTCGCAGGCGTCGTCCTCATCGCGCTCGGCTCGCGTGGCGCCCCCACGATCGACGGCCTCGGCATCGTGCTGGGCCTCCTCGCCGCCGTGCTGTACGCCGCCGGCGTGCTCACGCAGAAGGTCGCGCTGCGCTCGGTGCAGCCCGTCGCCGCCACGTGGGTCGGATGCCTCGCCGGGCTGCTGGCGACGCTGCCGTTCGCGCCGCAGGCGCTCGCGGAGGTGCAGGTGGCGTCGTCGGGTGCGCTGTGGGCGGCGATCGCGCTCGGCGTGGGATCGACGGCGATCGCGTTCTCGACGTGGGCGTACGTGCTGCAGCACTCCGGCGCGGGGCCGGCTGCGGCGACGACGCTCGTGGTGCCCGCGCTCGCGACGCTGCTCGCGTGGCTCGTGCTCGGCGAGGTGCCGACGGCGCTCGCGATCCTCGGCGGGGCGCTCGCGCTCGGCGGCGTGACGATCTCGCGCCTGCGCCCGCGTCGCCGCCGCGACCTGGTCGTGGAGGCCCCGGCCGCCTGACGCGCCCGCCCGCGCTGCGCTCGCACCTCACGGAGCGGGTCGCAGGGGCTTCCGAAGAAGGGGATGGGCGCAGCGCGGGCG
>NZ_CEEDMM010000033.1:6700-17659 GCF_979255995.1 Agrococcus sp. AC640b | reverse complement strand
GGGCGGGCGGGCGCGCTGCCTGCCGGATCTCTCGGCGCCGGTCCGTCAGGCCGCGCCGGTGAGGCGCAGGAAGCCCGACAGCTGCGCGAGGCCGTCTGCCTTGTACGGCAGCGAGTCGGCGATGCGCGGCGAGAAGACGACGTACGACGACCACTGCGCGCGAGAGATCGCCACGTTCATGCGGTTGCGATCGAGCGCGAACTCGGGCCCGCGCGGCGCGTCGTCGGCGCTCGACGCCGTCGTCGACATGATCGCCACGACGGCCTCCTGCCCCTGGAAGCGGTCGACCGTGCCGACGCGCGTCGCGTGCAGCCCTGCCGCATCGAGCGCGCGCCGCAGCAGCGCGACCTGCGCGTTGTACGGGGCGACCACGATGACGTCGGCCGCCGTGAGCGGCCGCGGCTCGTCGGAGCGCGACGGGTCGAGCCACTCGCGACCGAGCTGCTCGTGCACGATGCGCACGACCACGGCCGCCTCCTCCGGCGACTCGACGCCGTTGCCGACGTGCTCGACGGGCACCGCGTGCACGCCGGGCGATCCTGCGAGCCTGCGCGCCGCCGCGACGGGTGCCGACGTCAGCTGCCCGTCGTACGACAGCGCGGAGACGGCCTCGCAGAGCACGGGGTGCATGCGCCACGACTGCGCCAGGAACACCCCGAAGCGGTCGGGCAGCACGTGGTCGTCGCCCGAGAGCCACCCGAGCGCCGAGCGGTCGATGGGCTCGGGATGCGTGCCCTGGCTCACCTGCGGCAGCTGCTGCGGGTCGCCGAGCAGCAGCAGGCGGTCGGCGGCGACGGAGCAGGCGATGGTGTTCGCGAGCGAGAACTGGCCGGCCTCGTCGATCACGAGCAGGTCGAGCGCATGCCTGGGCACCTGGTCGGCGTTCGCGAACGTCCACGCGGTGCCGCCGACGATGCGGCCACCGTCGCGCGCGAGGAACCCCACGACGTCGCGGGTCTCGAGCGGCGTGCCCGGCACGGTCGTCGCGCCGCTCCTGGGCTTCTTGCCGACGCGGTCCGCAGGCACGCCGAGGTCGATCGCCTGCTGCAGCAGGTGCTCGACGACGTCGTGCGACTGCGCGACGACGCCGATCTTCCATCCGCGCTGGGCGAGCGTGCGCAGCACCGTCGCGCCGACGTAGGTCTTGCCCGATCCCGGCGGCCCCTGCACGGCGAGGTACGAGCGATGCATGCCCTCGAGCGCGTGCACGATGCGCTCGGCGGGCACCACGGCGTCGACGGCGAGCAGTCCGCCGCGCACGCGAGGCGGCTCGCGCCGCAGCAGGTCGAGCGCGGCGTCGGCGATGGGCGTCTCGCTCGCGGCCACGTGCTCGCCCCACTCGAGGATCGCGGCGCGCTGCTTCGGCGTGGGGATGGGCCGCTGCGGCGTGAGCGCGAGCGGCAGCTGCGCCCAGCCCACGCCGTCGGCGGCCCGTTCGTCGAGCTCGACGGTCCAGGTGCCGGAGTCCTCGGTCGCGTCGACGACCTCGACGTCGCCGTGCGCGCGGTACGTCGCGCCGTCGTCGAGATCGCCGAACGGCGCCGGGCTGTCGTAGACGACGAACGGGCGATCGCCCGCGCCGAGCCGCGAGCCCGCCGCCATCGGCCCCACGAGCCGCAGCCGACGGCGCGGCTGCCTGGCCCGCGGCGGCGTGTGCCACCCCTCGACGACCTCGACGGCGACGTCGGCGGGCGCGAGCACGTCGCGCTGGTCGCGCCACAGCTCGATGTGGCCGTCGAGGCGCGCGAAGTGCTCGCCCCAGTAGGCGGTGTCCTCGCGCCGGTGGTACTCGACCGCCGCCGCGGCGAGGGCGACGGCCGCCTGGTCGTCGGTGCGCTCGAGCGCCGGCACGTGCGCGATCGACGCGCGCAGCCGAGCGTCGACGGCCTCCTCGCGCGCCTCGAGCCGCTCGGAGGCGGTGGACTCGACCACGATGCGTCGACGACGCGGCACTCCGGCGGCGTCGGCGAGCCCCACGAGCCAGTCGCGCAGGCCGGCCGTCGCCGCGCAGTCGTACTGGTTGTACTCGGCGATCTCGCCCAGCAGCGCATCCGCCTCGGCGGCGCGCCCCTCGCCGCGCAGCTCGCCGACGCGCTGGTAGGCGACGATCGACGCTCCGCCGTCCTTGACCTCGCTGTCGCGCAGCCGATCGCCCATGAAGAGCGGCTCGACCCGCTTGAGCGAGTACGACGACTCCGAGATGCGCACGGCGCCACGCACGATCGGGTAGAGGTCGACGAGCACGTCGTCGGCGAGCAGGTCGCGCACCTCGTCCTCGCGGATGCCGTGGCTCGCCGAGATCGACCGCAGGTGCGTGACCTCGTAGGGCGCGTAGTGGTACACGTGCAGCTCTGGCCACCGTCGCCGCCTGGCGGCGAGCCAGTCGAGGAACTGCTCGAGCGCCCTGCCCTCGGCGGCGAAGTCGTGGGCCCAGAACGGCGTGAACGCCTCTGCACCCGTGTCGTACGTCGTGGCGCCGAAGAGGTAGTCGATGCCCCAGTGCTCGCCGTCCCACCACAGCGGGTCGCCCTCGAAGTCGAAGAACACGTCGCCGGGGCTCGGCTCGGGCAGCCGCCCGAGCACGCGCGGCTCGAACACCTCGTGCAGCACGCCCGTCTCGGGGGCGGCGAGCTGCAGACGCGCCTGCACCCGCAGCGACGCGAGCGTGGCGTCGCCGACGCCGGCGACGGCTCCCGTCGCCGCCGCGAGGTCGTCGATCGTCGCGATGCCCGCCGCGCGCATCCGCTCGCGCTGCGTCACCCGCAGCCCCGCGACGAGCAGCAGGTCGCGCGTGCGCTCGACCTCGACCGTGCACGTCGCGCAGCGCCCGCACTGGCGGATGCCGGGCGTGTCCCACGCGATGGGCTCGGATGCAGCGCGGCGCTCGGCGAGCAGCGCTCGCATGCGACCCACGGCGCGCTCGAACACGGGCGCCACGTCGACCAGGCGGTGCGTCGTCGTCTCGCCGGTGCCGAGCATGAGGTGCACGTCGTCGTGCACGGGCACGCCCTCGCGCCGCAGCTCGAGCGCGTAGGCCGCGAGCTGCAGCAGCGCGGTCGTCTTCGCGCTGCGCGCGAGCTTCGCGTCGTACACGGCGTACGCCCACGCCCCGTCGGCGCGCTGCTCGCGCACGAGGAAGTCGGCGAAGCCCATGAAGCCCGTCGCCTCGTCGAGGAACGTCGCCTGGAAGACCACGTCGGCGCCGTCGCGCATCGCGGCGAGCGAGGCGTCCCTCGCCGCCGCGAGGCCGGCGAGCGACATGGGCTCCGGCCTGGCGATCTCGACGACGCGGTAGCCGGGCTCGCGAGCCGCTCGATCGCGGTACGCCTGCAGGATGCGCTCCTCGTGCGCGTCGCCGAGCGCCCCGGCGCGCGCGAGCATGGGATCGTCGGGCTCGTCGACCCGCTCGATGCGCCCCAGCCTCGCGTCGAGCGCGCGCAGCATCGCGAACTCGCACTCGCTCGCGGCCTTGAGGTCGCTCGCGCTGTGCAGCAGCAGACCTTCGCGCACGAACATGCTCGTCACGCTATCGGCGACCCCCGACGCATCCGCCGTGCGCCCTAGGCTGCCCGCATGCCGCACGTCGACATCCGCATCGCCCACGACGACGAGCTCGAGGCGACCGTCGCGCTCCGGTGGCGGTGGACGGCCGAGCGCGGCGACGACGTCGCGATCGACGAGCGCACGTTCGTCGCCGAGGCGGCCGCGTGGGCCCGAGCGCACGCGAGCACCCACATCCCGCACGTCGCGATCCTCGACGGCGAGGTCGTGGGGATGGCCTGGCTCGCGCTCACGCCACGCGTCGCGTCCGTGCACAGCCGAGAACGCATGAGCGGCGACCTGCAGTCCTGCTACGTCGTGCCGACGCTGCGCGGGCAGGGCATCGGCGGACGGCTCGTGCACGCGGTGCTCGCGACCGCGACCGAGCGGGGTGCCGAGCACGTCACGGTGCACACGAGCCCCGAGTCGACCGCGATGTACGAGCGCAACGGCTTCCGCCCCAGCGCGCGGCTGCTGTGGGCCCAGGGCGCCGGCGTCGAGCGCTGAGACGCCCCGCCCAGGTGCAGCGGCAGACCCGCCCTACCGCCGCGCGCGCGGGTGCGCCGTCGTGTACATGTCGCGCAGCGTGTCGGCCGTGACGCGCGTGTAGATCTGCGTCGTCGCGACGCTCGCGTGGCCCAGCAGCTCCTGCACGACGCGCACGTCCGCGCCGCCCTCGAGCAGATGCGTCGCGAACGAGTGGCGGAACGTGTGCGGCGAGACGTGCTCGAGCCCTGCGGCCTCGGCGACGTGCTGGATGATCGACCACGCGGCCTGCCGCGACAGCCGGCCTCCGCGTGCGCCCAGCAGCAGCGCCGGCCCTCCCCTGCCCTTCGTGGCGAGCACGGGCCGTGCACGCACGAGGTAGGCGTCGAGTGCGTCGCGCGCGTACGAGCCCACGGGCACGAGGCGCTGCTTGCCGCCCTTGCCCGTGAGGCGCAGCAGCTCCTCGTGCGCGTCGTCGACGTCGAGGTCGCACACCTCCGAGATGCGGGCGCCCGTCGCGTACAGCAGCTCCAGCAGCGCGCGGTCGCGCAGGCCCGTCTCGTCGTCGCCGCCCGCGTGCTCGAGGATGCGCTGCATCTGCGCGATCGTCACGGCCTTCGGCAACGGCATCGCCTGCTTCGGCGGGCGGTGGTCGTGGGCGACGTCGTGCTCGACGAGGCGCTCGTCGACGAGGAAGCGGTGCAGGCCGCGCACCGCCGACAGCTGCCTGGCGACGCTCGAGGCGGCGAGGCCGCGGTCGGCGAGGGATGCGTGGAACGCCTGCACGTCGCTCGCCTCGATCGCCGAGACCTCGTCGCGGCCCCTGGCACCCAGCACCGCGAGGTACCCGTCGAGGTCGCGCCGGTAGGCCGAGAGGGTGTGGCGCGCGAGCCCGCGCTCGATCGTCAGCTGCCGCAGGTAGCGGGCGACGGCGTCTGCGGGCCGCATCGGGTCGCGCTCAGCGCTCGGGACGCGCGGGGCGGTGCCAGTCGAACGGCACGTCGGCAGGCTGCGGCGCCGCGCCGCGAGCGCGCATCGCCTCGTAGGCGAGCACGGCCGTGAGCATCGTGGCGTTGTGCAGCCGCATCGTCAGGGCCGCGTCGACGACCTCGGCGCGCGGCACCCACCTGACCTCCATCTCGGCCTCCTCGTCGGTGCGGGCGAAGGCGTCGGGCGCGTCGGAGACGTCGGTCGCGAGGTAGATGCGCAGCATCTCGCTCGAGCCGCCGCCGGAGGTGGAGATGTCGCACAGCACGCCCCACGTGGCGGCGACGGTGTCGGTCTCCTCCGCGAGCTCGCGCTGCGCGCCGACGAGCGGATCCTCGCCCTCGACGTCGAGCAGCCCAGCGGGCAGCTCCCACATCGTCGCGCCCACGGGGTGCCGGTACTGGTGCACGAGCAGCACCTCGTCGCGGTCGTTGACGGCGAGCACGGCGACGGCGCCGGGATGGTCGAGCAGGTCGCGCACGATCGTCGTGCCCGATGCGAGCTCGACCGTGTGCCGCTCCACGTCCCACACCTTGCCGTGGAAGACGGTCTCGCGGTGCGCGACGGGCAGGCTGCCCAGCGCGTCCGCGATCACGCTGCGCTCTCGGCGGCGCCCTCGGCGTCGACGTCGAACAGCTTCGAGGCGCGCTGCCGATCGAGCGAGGCCTCCACGAGGCCGCGGAAGAGCGGGTGCGCGTGGTTCGGGCGGCTGCGCAGCTCCGGGTGCGCCTGCGTGGCGATGTAGTACGGGTGGCCAGGCACCTCGACGTACTCCACGAGGTGACCGTCCGGCGACGTGCCCGAGAAGGCCAGACCCGCGTCGCTCAGCTGCTCGCGGTAGTGGTTGTTCACCTCGTAGCGGTGCCGATGGCGCTCGTGCGACACGGGTGCGTCGTAGACGCGCTCCGCGAGGGAGCCGGGTGCGAGGGCCGCCTCGTAGAGGCCGAGGCGCATCGTGCCGCCCAGGTTGCCGCCGTGGATGTGGTCCTCCTGCTCCGCCATCGTGGCGATGACGGGGTGCGGGGTGTCCTCGTCGAACTCGCTCGACGACGCGCCCTCGATGCCTGCGACGTTGCGGGCGTACTCGATGACCATGCACTGCAGCCCCAGGCACAGCCCGAGCGTGGGAATGTCGTTCTCGCGGGCGAAGCGCAGCGCGCCGAGCTTGCCCTCGATGCCGCGCACGCCGAAGCCACCGGGCACGCAGATGCCGTCGACGTCCGAGAGCTGCTGCGCGGCGCCCTCGGGCGTCTCGCACAGGTCGGAGGCGACCCAGCGGATCTTCACGGCCGTCTGGTTGGCGAAGCCGCCCGCCTTGAGCGCCTCCGTGACCGACAGGTACGCATCCGGCAGGTCGATGTACTTGCCGACGAGCCCGATCGTCACCTCGTGGCGCGGGTGGTGCACGGCGTCGAGCACGGGCTGCCAGCGCGTCCAGTCCACGTCGCCGGCCTCGAGGCCGAGCTGCTCGATGATGTAGCCGTCGAGCCCCTGCTCGGTGAGCATCGTGGGGATGTCGTAGATCGAGGCCGCGTCGGTCGCGTTGACGACGGCGCGCTCGTCGACGTCGCACATGAGCGCGATCTTCGTGCGGTTCGACTCGCTCACGGGGCGGTCGGAGCGCAGCACGAGCGCGTCGGGCTGGATGCCGATGGAGCGCAGCGTGGCGACGGAGTGCTGCGTGGGCTTCGTCTTCTGCTCCCCCGAGGCTCCGAGGTAGGGCACGAGCGAGACGTGCACGAAGAACACGTTCTTGCGGCCGAGCTCGTGGCGCACCTGGCGTGCGGCCTCGATGAAGGGCTGGGATTCGATGTCGCCGACCGTGCCGCCGATCTCGGTGATGATGACGTCGGGCTGCGGGTCGTCCTCGGACTGCAGGCGCATGCGGCGCTTGATCTCGTCGGAGATGTGCGGGATGACCTGCACGGTGTCGCCGAGGTACTCGCCGCGGCGCTCGCGCTCGATGACGCGCGAGTAGATCTGCCCCGTCGTCACGTTCGCCGCCTGCGACAGCTCGATGTCGAGGAAGCGCTCGTAGTGCCCGATGTCGAGGTCGGTCTCGGCGCCGTCGTCGGTCACGAAGACCTCGCCGTGCTGGAACGGGTTCATCGTGCCCGGATCGACGTTGAGGTACGGATCCAGCTTCTGCATCACGACGTGGAGGCCACGAGCCGTGAGGAGGTTGCCGAGCGAGGCGGCGGTGAGCCCCTTGCCCAGCGACGAGACGACGCCGCCCGTCACGAAGATCTGCTTGGTCACACGCGTATCGATCGCCACGGACTCCTACGCTATCCGACGCGCGGTGCGAGTCGGTCAGCGACCCGCCTGCGGCGTGGCGTGGGCATCGGCGAGCAGCTCGGCGGCGTGCGCGAGGGCCGTGTCGGATGCGGTGCCCGCGAGCATGCGCGCGAGCTCCTCCACGCGTGCGTCGTCGTGCACCGTCTGCACGCTCGAGGCGGTGACGGAGCCGTCGGTGGCCTTCACGACTGTGATGTGGCGGTCGGCGAACGCGGCGACCTGCGCCAGATGCGTGACGACGATGACCTGCGCGTGCTGCGCGAGCGCCTTGAGGCGTCTGCCGATCTCGATGGCGGAGGCGCCGCCGACGCCGGCGTCGACCTCGTCGAACACGAACGTGGGCACGTCGTCGGCTGCGAGCGCCACCTCGAGCGCGAGCATGACGCGCGAGAGCTCGCCGCCGGATGCGGCCTTCGCGACCGGGCGTGGCTGGGCGCCCGGATGCGGTGCGAGCAGGATCGTCACGTCGTCGCGGCCGTGCTCGTGATGCTCGTCGCCGGGCTCGACGGCGATGCGCAGCCGCGCGTCGGGCATCGCGAGGGCGCGCAGCTCGACCTGCACGCGCTCCTCGAGCTCCGAGGCGGCGGCGGTGCGCAGCGCGCTCAGCCGCGTCGCGAGGGCGTCGGCAGCGTCGCGCTCGGCGGCGATGCGGGTCTCGAGCTCGACGGTGCGCTCGTCGTCGGCATCGAGCTCGACGAGGCGCAGCGCGCCGAGCCTGCCGTGCTCGAGTGCGGCCTCGATCGATCCGTGGCGGCGCACGACGGGTGCGAGTGCCGCGCGGCGCTCCTGGATCTCGTCGATCGGCCGCTCTGGCTGCTCGAGCGTGTCGGCGTACCGTGCGAGCTCGGTCGCCGCCTCCTGCACGGCGGCCTCGGCGTCGGTGAGCAGCGAGAGGGTCGTCGCGAGGGCCGGGTCGTCGCGCTCGCCGCGCTCGACGAGGCGCCTGGCGGCTCCGACGAGCGTCGTCGCGTCGACGCCGTCCTCGCCCGTGAGCGCCGTGTGCGCGTCGGCCACGAGCGCACGCAGCGACTCGACGTGCTCGAGGCGGTGCGCGAGCGCGTCGAGCTCTGCCTCCTCCCCCGGCTGCGGGTCGAGCGCCTCGAGCGCCTCGAGCTCGGTGCGCAGCTCGTCGGCCTCGCGGCGGCGCGCGTCGCGGTCGTCGACGATCGCCGTCAGCTCGCGCTCGGCGTCACGCCAGGCGCGCAGCCGTCCGCGGTAGTCGGCCAGCAGCGTCTCGAGCTCGGCGCCCGCGGCACGGTCGAGGGCGGCGAGCTGGGCGTGCGCGCCGCGCAGCCGCTGCTGGTCCGACTGCCCGTGCACGGCGACGAGGGCGTCCGCGAGCGCCTGCAGCGACGCGGCGGGCACGTTCGCGCCGCCGATCTGCGCGCGGCTGCGTCCCTCGCGCGACACCGAGCGGGCCACGAGCAGCTCACCCTCCTCGACGACGCCGCCCGCGTCGTCGACGATCTCGCGGTCGGTGGCGTCGTCGAGCATCCACACGCCCTGCACGGCTGCACGGTCGTCGCCTGCGCGGATGAGGCCGGCGTCGGCCCGCTGCCCGCGCAGCAGCGCGAGCGCCTGCACCACCATCGTCTTGCCCGCGCCCGTCTCGCCCGTGATGGCGGTGAAGCCCGGATGCAGCTCGAGCACGGCGTCGTCGATGACGCCGAGGCTGCGGATCGCGAGCTCCTCGATGCGCGTCCGCGTCACGAGCCGCTCCTGGCCGCGTCGCGCCACCCCTGCACCGGCAGCTCGAACTTCGCGACGAGGCGGTCGGCGAACGGTGCCCGGCTCAGTCGCGCCAGGCGCAGCGGCGTCGTCGAGCGGCGCGCCTCGACGCGCGCGCCCTGCGGCAGCTCGACCGAGCGACGCGAGTCGCACCACAGCACGGCCTCGCTCGTCGAGTGCGGCGAGATCGTGACGGCCATGACCGACTCGGGCGCGACGACGAGCGGACGCGTGAACAGCGCGTGCGCGCCCAGCGGCACCATGAGCATCGCCTCGGCCGTCGGCCACACGATGGGGCCGCCCGCCGAGAACGAGTAGGCGGTGGATCCCGTGGGGGTCGCCAGCAGCACGGCGTCGGTGCCGAACGACGAGATGGGGCGTGCGTCGACCTCGAGCAGCACCTCGATCATGCGCCCCGCGCCGTGCTTCTCGATCGCCGCCTCGTTGACGGCCCACGTGCGGGCGACCTCGCGGCCGTCGATGACGACGCGCACGTCGAGCGTGAGCCTCGACTCGACGTCGTAGTCGCCTGCGACGGCGCGGTCGACGACGGCCTGCACGTCGGCGACCTCCGCCTCGGCGAGGAATCCGACGTGCCCCATGTTGATGCCCAGCAGCGGCGCCGTCATCAATCGCTGCAGCTCCGCGGCGCGCAGGATGGTGCCGTCGCCGCCGAACGTGACCATGAGCTCGATCTCGTCGGTCGCGTCGGGGTCGAAGGTCGCGACGACGTCTGCCTCGGGGGCGTGCGCGACGAGCGCGGCGCGCTCGTCGGCGAGCAGCACGGGCGTGACCCCGGCGTCGAGCAGGCGACGGCACACGCTCGACGCGGTGCGCAGCGTCTCGTCGCGGCCCGGGTGGAAGACGACGAGGAAGCGTCGATCGCCCATGTGCCCTCCCTCGACTGGCATGCGTGCTGCCATTGTGTCGGATGCGTCGATCATGCGTCGCCGGTTGCGCTGCGGGCGAGCGCGTCGGCGGTCTCCGCGTGCTGCTCGGGGTGCGCGGCGCCGGCGCGCAGGTGCGCGAGGTACTCGCGGTTGCCGTGCGTGCCGACGACGGGGCTCGCGGCGAGCCCTGCCGTGCCGAGGCCGACGTCCCACGCAGCGTCGAGCACCTGGCGGATCGCGTCGGCCCGAGCATCCGGGTCGTCGACGATGCCGCCGCGCACGCGGCCGCGGCCGACCTCGAACTGCGGCTTCACGAGCACGACCCAGTCGGCGTCCTCCGCCGCGACGGCGCGCACCGGCGGCAGCACGTGCCGCAGCGAGATGAACGACACGTCGGCGACGACGAGGGAGGGCTGCGGCGACATCGGCGGCTGCAGGTCGCGCACGTTGACGCCCTCGAGCAGCGTGATGCGCTCGTCGAGCGGCACCTGGAACTGCCCGTGGCCGACGTCGAGCGCCGTGACGTGGCGGGCGCCGCGTGCGAGCAGCACCTGCGTGAACCCGCCGGTCGAGGCGCCGACGTCGAGCGCGTCGCGCCCGGCAGGGTCGACGGCGAACGCGTCGAGCGCCGCGAGCAGCTTGCCTGCCGCCCTGCTGACCCAGCCGTCGTCGACGACGTCGATGCGGGCATCCGGGCGCACGGGCTCCGACGCCTTCGTCGCGGTGCGACCGTCGACGGACACGGCGCCCGCTGCCACGAGCCTGCCGGCATGCGTGCGGCTGCGGGCGAGGCCGCGAGCGGCGAGCGCCTGGTCGAGCCGCTGCGAGCCGCCTGCCGCCTGGGTGGCGTCGGTCACGAGCCCGACAGCGCCGCCTCGAGCCGGTCGTGCACCGCGGCGAACGCCTCGGCGCGACGCTCGAGCGGCTGCTCCTCGATGAGCTCGAGCTCGTCGAGGAGGTCGGCGCTGGTGTCGTCGGTCACGCCAACGAGGCTACCGGCGGGGGGGGGGGGGGGGGGGGGGGGGGGGGG
>NZ_CEEDMM010000033.1:0-6690 GCF_979255995.1 Agrococcus sp. AC640b | reverse complement strand
CGCCCGCCCCCCCGCCCCACGGGTCAGTTGAGCGGGCGGAAGCCGGGCAGCTCGCCGTGCGCGAGCGCCGTCTCGGCGAGCTCCTGCAGCGCCGTGAGGGCGACGCGCTGCGAGATCGGGCCGAACGAGACGCGTGCGACGCCGAGCTCCTGCAGCTCGTCGAACGAGGGCGTGCCCGGCAGGGCGATCGTCGTGAGGCGCTGCGGCCCGAACGCGTCGACGAGCGTGCGCACCTCGTCGCTCGTGACGGGCCCCGGCACGAACACGATGGGTGCGCCGGCGTCGAGGTAGGCGCGGCCGCGCTCGAGCGCGTCGGCGATGACGACGTCGCGGTCGCGGTCGCCGCCGAGGGGGAACGCGTCGGTGCGGGCGTTGAGCACGAAGTCGGGCACGCCAGCGTCCCGCGCGACGCGCATGATGGCCTCGACCTGCGCTGCCGCCTCGTCGAGCGGCTTCAGCTGGTCCTCGATGTTGGCGCCGACGACGCCGAGCTCGATCGCACGGCGGATCGTCTCGGGCGCGTCGCCGTAGCCGCCCTCGAGGTCGGCAGAGACCGGCAGGTCGGTGACGGCGAGGATGCGACGGATCGCCTCGAGCATCTCGTCGAGCGGGATGTTCTCGCCATCCTCGTAGCCGAGGGTCGCGGCGATGGAGTGGCTCGCGGTCGCGAGCGCCACGGTGCCCTGCGCGCCGACGACGGCCGACGCCGAGATGGGATCCCAGACGTTGACGACCTTCAGCAGCGCAGGGTCGCGGTGGAGGCGCAGCAGCTCGGATGCACGTGCGGCGGTGTCGGTCATGGTGACTCCTGTCGGTGGGGTTCGCCCGGTCGGTCGGATGGCGCTGGCCGGTCGGATGGCGCTGGCCGGTCGGATGGCGCTGGCCGGTCGGATGGCTCTGGATGCGTCCGGAGGGGTGCGGGTCGATGGATGGCGTCGGCGGCGAGCGCCGCCAGCACCTCCTCCTCGTCGGCCCTCGTCAGCCCGTTCGCGCGGGCGCGGCGCAGGCCGCGGGCGCGCTCGTCGGCGACGACGTCCCTCGCCGTCGTCGAGGTGGGGCGCAGACGCACGCCGTCGGCGAGCAGCGCGGCGTTCGAGCGCGCGCCGAGGCCCTCGTGGCCCGTGGGCAGCCAGAGCGCGAGCGACCTCGGCCCGCCCCACGGCTGCACGTCGAGACGTTCGAGGTCGGCGTCGCTCGCGAGCACGACGGGGCCTGCGTGGTCGGCGGCGGCCCGCAGCTCGTCGACGAGCGCGTGCAGGCTCGTCACGGGCCCGACGGCGTGGCGCACCCCCACGACGCGGCGGGCGCCGAGGGTGGCGATCGCGTCGGCGAGGTCGCGCACGTCGATCACCTGCGCCGCGACGTCGCGCTCGGGCACGAGCAGCGCGTCGTCGCCAGCGAGCGCGGCGCGTGCCGCCCACGACCCGTAGCGGTCGCTGGGGTCTCCCGGACCGACGATGAGCCCGGGACGCACCACGAGCAGCCGGTCGCCGAGCGCGGCGTGCATCGTGCGCTCGACGTGCACCTTGGCGCGGCCGTAGTCGCCGGGGTCGGTCGAGGGCTCGAGCAGGCGCGCCGTCTCGTCGTCGCCGGCTCGGTCGTCGTCCGCGTACACCGAGATCGTCGACACGAGCGTCCAGTGCAGGGCTCTGGCGGCGAGCGCATGGGCGGCCGCGGTGGCGTGCGCGGGGATGCAGGTGACGTCGACGACCTCGTCCCAGTCGCCCGCGAGCGCCTCGACGCCCACGAACGCCTCGGCCCCGTCGTCGCGGTCGATGCGGACGTGCGTCGCACCCGCTGGCACGCCGTGGCCGCGTGCGACGCACGTGACGTCATGGCCTGCGGCGACGTGCTCGGCTGCGATGGCGTGGCCCAGCCAGGCGGTGCCACCGAGGACCAGGACGCGCATGCTGCGAGCATGGCACCGCACGCGCACGCCGCGCGCGGTCTTCGCGAGGGGCGAACGCGCCGCGGCGCGCACGAGCGCGATCGCCTAGCGTCGACGGCATGGACCTCGCGAGCGCACCGCCGCCCGGCACCGCCGTGCCCGCGTCGGTGCTCGCGATCGCCGACGGCCGGCCCACGCGCCTGCTGTGGCGCAACGATCTCGGCGGCCTGACGGTCGCGATCGACGACGACGACGATCCGCTCGTGGTGAAGTGGAGCCCGCCTGGCGCACCGCGCCTCGACGACGAGGCCGCACGGCTGCGATGGCTCGTGAGGCGGCATCCTGCGCCGCACGTGCGTGCGCACGGCAGCGCGCCGGACGGCGAGCTGCTCGTGACCGATGCGCTGCCTGGTGAGGGAGCCGCGTCGGCGCGGTGGCTCGCGGAGCGCGAGACGGCCGTGCGCGCGATCGCGGCTGGACTGCGCGCGCTCCACGCGCTGCCGATCGACGACTGCCCGTGGTCGTGGCTGCCTGGCGACCGCATCGCCGCAGCGCGGCAGCGCGGCCACGCGGTGCCGCGCACGCTCGAGCACGCCCCGCCCGTCGATCGGCTCGTCGTCGGCCACGGCGATGCGTGCGCGCCCAACACGCTGCTCGACGCCGACGGCGCGTTCCTCGCCACGGTCGACGTCGGCACGCTCGGCGTCGCCGACCGGTGGGCCGACCTCGCCGTCGCGTCGATGTCGCTCGAGTGGAACTACGGCCCGGGTGTCGAGGGAGTGCTGTGGGACGCGTACGGCGTCGCTCCCGACGCCGAGCGCATCGCCTACTACCGGGCGCTGTGGGACGTGGCCGACTGAGCGACGCCGCCTGGCCCCCTGCCCGTCAGCGCACGAGCGCGGGATCGATGCGCAGCGCCGAGGCGCCGCGATCCGCCGTGAAGACGGCGTGCGCGGCGGCGCGCAGCGTGTCGGCGCCCTCGCCTGCGCGCACGAGCGTCACGTCGGCTCCGAGCCTGCGGACGGCAGCGCGGCCCACCTCGACGTACGTCGCACCCGTCGAACGCTCGAACGTCTCGCGCGTCTGGGGGTAGTCGGCGCGCAGCTCGCGCAGGTCGGCGATGATGTGCGTCGGCCGATCCTCCTGCGAGGCGAGCAGCACCGTGGCTGCCTGGTCGATGCCCGTGAGCACGAGCACGCTGGGGATGCCCGCGCGGTTCGCGCCGCGGATGTCGGTGTCGAGGCGGTCGCCGACCATGATCGCGCTCGTCGCACCCACGCGCTCGATCGCGGCGGCGAAGATGGGCGTCTCCGGCTTGCCGGCGACCTCCGGCATCCTGCCGACCGCCGTGTGCACGGCCGACACGAGCGTGCCGTTGCCCGGGGCGATGCCGCCTGCCTGCGGGATCGTCCAGTCCATGTTCGTCGCGATCCAGGGGATGCCGCGATGCAGCGCGAAGGCAGCCTCGGCGAGGTCCTTCCATCCGACGTGCGGCGCGAAGCCCTGCACGACGGCGACGGGGTCGTCGGCGGCGGTGCGCACGACGCGGTAGCCGCGCGCCTCGAGCTCGACCGTGATGCCGTCGCCGCCGACGACGAGGATCGCGTCGCCAGGCTTGGCGTGCCGCGCCAGCAGCGGCATCGCCGCCTGCGGGCTCGTCACCACCTGCTCCGGCGCGGTCTGGATGCCGAGCTCGGTGAGGTGCGCTGCGACCTGCGCGTCGGTGCGCGACGCGTTGTTCGTCAGGTACAGGACGGGTTGCGTGATCGCGTCGATCGCATCGACGGCGTGCGGGATCGCCGACGGGCCGGCGTAGACGACGCCGTCGAGGTCGAGCAGCACGGCGTCGACGCCGTCGAGCAGCGTCATGCGCGGTCGTCCTCGTCGGAGGCGCCACCCGTCGCCGCAGCATCGTCGGCCTCGTGCGCGGGCGCGTCGGGCTCGACGTCGGCGCGCGCGGCCTCGGTCTCGGCGACCTGCGTGGCCGACTCCCCCGCGTCCTCGGCCCCGAGCGAGAACAGCGGAGCGACCTCGGCCGCCGCCTCCTGCGTGCCCGCGTCGTCGGCCGGCTCGTCGGTCGACGGCGTCGGCGCCTCGGGGTCGGTGGCCACGAAGGCCCCGGCGAGCAGCGCGTCGACCTCGGCCTCGATCGAGGCGGGCGACGTGTCCACCGGCTCGGGCGCCTCGGTGGCGTCGTCGTCGGTGTCGCCGGAGACGTCGCCGATGGGCTCGTCGGAGCCCTCGTCGTCCTGCGCGGACGCGGCGACCTCCTGCGCGATCGGCTCGTCGAGCTCGTCGAGCTCGTCGACGTGCACGTCGATGTCGTGCGCATCGATCACGGCCGAGTCGGGCTCGTCACCGTCGCCCGCGTCGTTCTGGACATCCAGGTCAGCCTCGTCGTCCAGGTCAGCCTCGTCGTCCAGGTCGACCTCGTCGTCCAGGTCGGCCTCGTCGACGTGGAGCAGCTCCTCCGTCACCCGCACGGTCTCGGTCTCACCCGGGTCCGCGGCCTCCTGCAACGCGTCGATCGCACGGTCGGCGAGGGCGAGCCATTCGGCGGCCTCGTCGGTGCGACCGAGGTCCTCGAGCACCGTGGCGAAGGCACCGAACAGCGCGGGGCTGTAGGAGTGCGCGACGTCACGCTGCAGCTCGGGGATGCGCAGCTCGTCGAGCGCCGCCTGCGTCTGGCCGAGGTCGAGCCTGGCGCCGGATCGGGCGATCGCGAGCTCGACGCGCACCGCGGTGGGCAGCGTCGACGCGTCGACGCTGCGCGAGAGCTCGAGCGCCTTCTCGGGGCGTCCGAGTCCCCGTTCGCAGTCCACCATGAGCGGCAGCTGCTCGTCGCTGCCGGTGATGCGACGGAACGTGCGCAGCTCGCGCAGCGCCAGCCCGAAGTCGCCCTGGTGGTAGGCGGTGATCGCGAGCGTCTCGCGCACGACGCCGATGCGGCCGGCGCGACGCGACGCGGCGAGCGCATGCTGGTGCGCTGCCTCGGGGTCGTCGTCGAGCAAGCGCTCGACCATCGCGAGGTGCCGCGCGACGTCGTCGGCGTTGTCCTTCGCGAGCGTCTTCAGCTGCATCCGCGCCTCGCCGGCGAGGTCGCTCGCCTGCACGTCGTCGGGCAGCTCGGGTGCGTCGAATTCCTCGCGGACCTGGCGGAAGCTCTCCCCCGTGCCGGTGCCGCGGTAGCCGTGCTCCTCGCGACCCGGCCGAGCCTGCTCGCGGGCAGGTCGGCGGTCGTCGTCGCGGCGCGGACCGCGGTCGTCGCGCTGCTGGAACGGACGACGCTCCCCATCCCGCGGGGGACGGCGGTCGTCGTCGCGGCGGGGGCCGCGGTCGTCGCGCTGCTGGTACGGAGGACGACGTTCGCCATCACGCGACGGACGACGGTCGTCATCACGGCGCGGCGCGCGGTCGTCGCGCTGCTGGTACGGAGGACGACGTTCGCCATCACGCGACGGACGGCGGTCGTCATCACGGCGCGGCGCGCGGTCGTCGCGCTGCTGGAACGGACGACGCTCCCCGTCGCGCTGCTGGAACGGCGGACGACGGTCGTCGTCGCGGCGGGGGCCGCGGTCGTCGCGCTGCTGGTACGGAGGGCGACGCTCGCCATCGCGCGGCGGACGACGGTCGTCATCACGACGAGGGCCGCGGTCGTCACGCTGCTGGTACGGCGGGCGGCGGTCGTCGCGCTGCTGGAACGGACGGCGGTCGCCATCCCTCTGCTGGTACGGCGGACGACGGTCATCGTCGCGGCGAGGCGCGCGGTCATCCCGCTGCTGGAACGGGCGACGCTCGCCATCGCGCTGCGGACGACGGTCGTCATCACGCCGCGGGCCACGGTCATCGCGCTGCTGGAACGGGCGACGCTCGCCATCACGCGGCGGACGACGGTCATCGTCACGACGGGGAGCGCGATCGTCACGCTGCTGGTAGGGAGGGCGACGCTCGCCATCCCGCGGCGGACGACGGTCATCGTCACGCCGCGGGCCACGGTCATCGCGCTGCTGGAACGGACGACGCTCGCCATCACGCGGCGGACGACGGTCATCGTCACGACGGGGAGCGCGATCGTCACGCTGCTGGTACGGAGGGCGACGCTCGCCATCACGCGGCGGACGACGGTCATCCCGCTGCTGGAACGGACGACGCTCGCCGTCGCGCTGCGGTCGCCGGTCATCGCGCTGCTGGAACGGAGGGCGACGGTCGTCGTCGCGACGCGGCGCGCGATCGTCACGCTGCTGGTACGGCGGACGACGCTCGCCATCGCGCTGCGGACGACGGTCGTCATCACGCCGCGGGCCGCGGTCATCGCGCTGCTGGAACGGACGCCGCTCGCCATCGCGCTGCTGGAACGGCGGGCGACGGTCATCGTCGCGTCGCGGACCCCGGTCATCACGCTGCTGGAACGGACGACGCTCGCCATCACGCGGAGGACGGCGGTCGTCGCGCTGCTGGAACGGACGGCGCTCGCCATCACGCGGCGGACGACGGTCGTCGTCACGGCGCGGCGAACGATCGTCGCGCTGCTGGTACGGCGGACGACGCTCCCCATCACGCGGAGGACGACGGTCGTCGTCGCGGCGCGGGCCGCGAGCGTCGCGGTCGTCGCGCTGCCTGGGGCTGCTGTCGTCGCGACGTCCACCGGAGGGCCGGCCTCCGGTCGGCGATCCGTCGCGTCGACGGTCACGGTCCGAGCTGTCAGCCACTGCATTCCTCCTGAGAAAGCGAAAGGGGCCCCAGCATCATGGCTGGGGCCCCTTTCGAAAAGAAGTCCGGCGGTGTCCTACTCTCCCACAGGG
>NZ_CEEDMM010000032.1:0-20580 GCF_979255995.1 Agrococcus sp. AC640b | reverse complement strand
CTGGGAGGGGTGGGTGGCATCGGTGGCACTCATGGCTCGGACGCTACGCCCGCATCCGACCGGCGACGCAGGGCTTGACGACGCACGGCTCGACCGCGCACGGCTCGACCGCCCACGGCTCGACCGCCCACGGCTCGACGGCGCGCGGCTCGGCGCGCGTCGCGCTCAGAGCGCGTCGACCGGGATGCCGTGGCGCTGCGCCTGCTGCGCGATCGCGGCGAGCACCTGCTGCACGTCGGTCTCGGGCAGCGTGCCGAGGTTGATGAGCGCCGACGCCGGCAGCCCCACGAGAGGCCGCGTGAGCGTCGTCGCCATGGCCTTCGTCGTCGCGCGCGCCTGGATCGGCTGCCAGTCGCGCAGCTCGAGGCTCACGGTCGTCCACACGCCCGACACGCCATCCGCCTGCATCATCGCGCGCGTCGCGGCGCCGGAGACGCCGCGACCGCCGCGACGCACACGGCTCACCTGCACCTTCGTCACCTCGTTCCACGCGATCGGCAGGCCGCCCTGCACGACGACGCCCTCGTCGAGCACGACGGCCACGATGAGGTCGTCGCCCTGCAGCCTCGCGATGCCGGCCGCGTTGCCGCGTTGGATGAGCGCGATGATCGAGACGAAGAACGTCACGATCAGCACGATGAACGCCCCCATGGCGGCGAGACCCTCGATGACGCCCGTGAAGAGGATCACGGCGCCCACGAGGGTCACGGCGCCGAAGACGATCGAGACGACGGTGCGTGTGGCGATGTAGCCGCGGCGGTCGCGCACCGGCTGACGCATGTCGAGGCGGCGGGTCCAGGTGGTGGTGTCGAGCTGCACGAGTCGACGCTATGCGGTGCGATGTCGCGAACCTGGGAGTTCGCGACGCGGCTGCTGACAGCGGGCCACGACCCTGCCTCCTGGCACGATCGCCGCGTCGAGGACGCCGCCCTCGACTACGCGGGCTGCGCCATGGCGGCAGCGCGCGCCGCGGCCGGCAGCGCCGCGAGCACGCGCTCGATCGCCGCGTCGTCGTGCGCGGCCGTCACGAACCACGACTCGAACAGGCTCGGCGGCAACGCGACGCCGCCGTCGAGCATCGCGTGGAAGAACGGCGCGTGCCGGAACGTCGCCTGGCGCTTCGCATCCTCGTACGTGCGCGGTGCGGATGCGGCGAACGCGAGCGAGAAGAGGCTGCCGACGCGCGGGATCGCGTGCTCGACGCCCTCGGCGCCCAGCGCATCCGAGAGCCCAGCCGTGATGGCATCCGCCACCTCGTCGAGCCGCGCGTACACGGCGTCGTCGGCGAGGCGCAGCTGCGTGAGACCCGCGGCGACCGCGAGCGGATTCCCCGAGAGCGTGCCCGCCTGGTAGACGGGACCGAGCGGCGCCAGCAGGTCCATGACCTCGCGCCTGCCGCCGAGCGCCGCGAGCGGCATGCCGCCGCCGACCACCTTGCCGAACGTGAGGATGTCGGGTGCCTCGTCGCCCGCCGTGCCCTCGATGCCCCACATGCCCGACGGGTGCACGCGGAAGCCCGTGAGCACCTCGTCGGAGATGAGCAGCGCACCGTGCGCGTGCGCCGTTCGTGCGAGGAACGCGTGGAAGCCGGGTCGCGGGGCGATGAGCCCGATGTTCGCGGGCGCCGCCTCGACGATGATCGCCGCGACGCGGTCGCCGTGCTCGGCGAACGCCGCCTCGACAGCAGTCTCGTCGTCGTAGGGCAGCACGATCGTCGTCTGCGCGACGGCGTCGGGGATGCCGGAGGAGCCGGGCATCGCGAGCGTCGCGAGCCCCGACCCTGCCGCGACGAGCAGCGCATCCGAGTGCCCGTGGTAGTGCCCGTCGAACTTGATGAGCAGGTCGCGGCCCGTGGCGCCGCGCGCGAGGCGGATGGCCGTCATGGTCGCCTCGGTGCCCGTCGACACCAGGCGCACGCGCTCGGCGATCGGCACGCGGCGTGTGATCTCTTCGGCGAGGTCGACCTCCGCGCCCGTCGGGGCGCCGAACGACAGGCCGCGCGAGGCGGCCTCCTGCACGGCCTGCACGATCGCGGGATGCGCATGCCCCAGCAGCGCAGGCCCCCACGACGCCACGAGGTCGACGCGCTCGACGCCCTCGACGTCGGTGACGTACGGCCCCTGCGCGCTGCGGATGAAGCGCGGCGTGCCGCCGACCGAGCCGAACGCGCGCACCGGCGAGTTCACGCCGCCGGGGATCGCCGCCTTCGCGCGGTCGAAGAGGGCGTCGGTCGTGGTCTGCTGCTCGGTCATGCTCGGTCCCTGCTGGTCTGCGTCGTCGTCGTGCGTTGCGTTTTGCAGGTGATCATGGGGGTCAGAGGGGTATCTTCCCTCCGCCACCCCGGATCGCCTGCAAAACGCAAACCAGGGCGGGATGCGGTCAGCGCAGCGCGTCGGCCAGCTCGACCGCCCAGTACGTGAGCACGGCGTCGGCACCGGCGCGCACGATCGACGTCACCGACTCGGCGATCGCGCGGTCGCGGTCGATCCAGCCGTTCGCCGCCGCCGCCTCGACCATCGCGTACTCGCCCGAGACCTGGTACGCCCACACGGGCACCTGCGCCTCGTCGGCGACGTCGCGCAGCACGTCGAGGTAGAACGACGCGGGCTTCACCATGAGCACGTCGGCACCCTCGGCCTCGTCGAGCGCCGCCTCGCGCACACCCTCGCGAGCGTTCGCCGGATCCTGCTGGTACGTGCGGCGATCGCCCTGCAGGCTCGAGCCGACGGCCTCGCGGAACGGGCCGTAGAGGGCGGATGCGTACTTCGCCGCGTACGCGAGGATCGCCGCGTCCTCGTAGCCGGCGTCGTCGAGCGCGTCGCGCACGAACGCGACCTGGCCGTCCATCATGCCGCTGAGGCCCACCATCGCCGAGCCCGCATCGACCTGGGCGATCGCCATCTCGGCGTAGCGCTCGAGGGTCTCGTCGTTGTCGATGCCGCCCCACTCGTCGAGCACGCCGCAGTGGCCGTGGTCGGTGAACTCGTCGAGGCACAGGTCGGTCTGGATGACGGTGGCGTCGCCGAAGCGCGCGTCGAGGGCTGCGGTGGCGCGGTTGAGGATGCCGTCCGGATCGATGCCGGCCGAGCCCGTCGCATCCTTGTCCTCGTCCTTCGGCACGCCGAAGAGCATGACGCCGCCGACGCCGGCCTCGATGGCCTGCTCGACCGCGCGGCTCGCCGAGTCGATCGTGTGCTGCACGACGCCCGGCATGCTGCCGATCGGGCGCGGCTCGGTCAGCCCGTCGGCGACGAACATGGGCAGGATGAGCTGGCTCGGATGCACGCGGGTCTCGGCCACGAGGCGGCGGAGCGCAGGGGTGCGTCGGAGCCTGCGAGGACGGATCGTAGGACTCACGCATCCAGCCTACGCGCGGGGCGCGCGTCGTCGATGGCCCTTCGCGCTGAGCGGACCGGTCGCTGGTGCACGCGAGATGCACGCGATCGCGTGCGACGGCGGCCGTCAGGGTGCGACGACGCCGAGTCGGAGGGGCAGGGCATGCTGGGCGCATGGTGCGCAGGCTCTCCGCCGACGAGCGACGGCTGCTCGGCATGCGCGTGCGCGCGCAGCTGCTCGCCGAGCCCGCCGCCTCCCCCGCCGACGCCGTGGGGCGCATGCTGTCGATGCAGGCGCAGGACTGGTTCGGCTCGCTGTGGGCGGTCGCGCACCGCAGCGCAGCCGGGACGACGGTCGCCGACGTCGAGGCCGCGCAGGCAGCCGGCGCCATCGTGCGGTCGTGGCCCATGCGCGGCACGCTGCACTGGACGCGCGCCGAGGACGTCCGCTGGCTCGCGACGCTCACCGCCGACCGCGTCGACCGCCGAGACGCGACGCGCATGCGCGAGCAGCTGGGGCTCGACGACGACGCCCTCACCCGCTGCCGCGCCGTCGTCGAGGGCGTGCTCGAGGCGGGGCCCGCGTCGCGGCAGTCGCTGCTCGACGCGCTCGTCGCCGCCGGACAGCCCGTGCACGCCCAGCGCGGCCCGCACATCCTCGGCTGGCTCGCCAGGCACGGGCACGTCGTCATGGTGAGCCGCACCGACTACGCGCTGCACGACGCGTGGGTGCGAGCGCCGCGCGTGCTCGTCGGCGACGAGGCGCTCGCCGAGGTGGCTGTGCGGTACCTGACGTCGCACGGCCCTGCGACCGTGCGCGACCTCGCGTGGTGGGCGGGGCTCACGGTGGCGGATGCGCGCCGCGGCGTCGAGGAGGTGCGGCATCGCCTCGATGCGATCGACGTCGACGGCACGACGTACCTGCACGCGCCGGGCCTCGAGCCTGCCGGCGGCGTGCACCTCGTCGCGCCGTTCGACGAGCTCGTGCTCGGCTACGCCGACCGGTCGCTCACGCTGCGCGGCGAGCCGCTCGAGCGCATCGCGCCGGGCTCGAACGGCATGTTCCTGCCGGCGATCCTCGTCGACGGGGCCGTGTCGGGCACGTGGCGGCGCACGCAGCGCGCCGCCGGCATCGAGATGACGACGGATGCGTGGGTGCCGCTCCCCGCTCGCCGCGAGCCGGCGCTGCGACGCGCGGTGCGTGCGTACGGCGCGGCGCACGGGGCGCCGGCGACGCTGGACTGACCTCGAGCGACCGGTCGGCAGCAGCGATCGACGATGCGCGACCATGGTGGGATGCCGTTCACGAAGCAGGTGCGCTGGGGCGCCGACGCCGCAGCATGGGAGGTCGCGAGCCTGGAGTGGCTCGCGGAGGCCGAGGATGCTGGGGGCGCACGCGTCGTGCGCGTGCTGCGGCACGAGGGCGTGACGATCGAGCTCGAGGCGCTCGAGTCCGCGCGCCCCACGCGCGCGCACGCCGAGGCGTTCGGCCGCGCCCTCGCCGCGACGCACGCAGCCGGCGCCGACGCCTGGCACGCACCGCCGCCGGGCCGCGCAGGCGAGGGTTGGATCGGTCGCCAGCGCCAGGGCATGACGCCCACGGCGACGTGGGGAGCGGGGTTCGCCGAGCAGCGCATCCGTCCGTTCGTGCGCGCCGCCGTCGACGCCGGCCACCTGGGGGCCGCCGATGCGGCGGTCGTCGAGTCCGTCTGCGACCGCATCGCGGCCGGCGCGTTCGACGACGAACGACCGCCCGCGCGCATCCATGGCGACCTGTGGAGCGGCAACGTGCTCTGGACCCCCGACGGCGCCGCCCTCATCGACCCCGCCGCGCATGGCGGGCATCCGCTCACCGACCTCGCGATGCTCGCGCTGTTCGGGCTGCCGCACCTCGACGTCGTGCTCGACGCGCACGCAGAGGCCGCCGGCCTCGCGCCGGGCTGGCGCGACCTCCTCGGCCTGCACCAGCTGCATCCGCTCGCGGTGCACGCCGCCTCGCATGGGCCGTCGTACGGGGCCGAGCTGGCCGCCGTCGCTCGCCGCTACGCCTGACGGCCCCAGCCGCGACGGGCACGCGCGGACGCGGTGCCGTGGCGACCGTCCAGCCGGTGCGGCTACCCTCCCACCGTGCCCAGCTCTCGCCAGTCGATCGCGATCGTCGGCGCGCTGACGTTCGCGCTGGGCCTGAGCGCCTGCTCGAGCGAGCGATCCGAGCCGACCGACGTCGACGCCGCGCGACTCGCCTCGCTCGTGGCGGCGCCGCCGTTCGACGCGTCTGCGCTCGAGGCTGCCTGGGTGGCCGAGGAGGCGGAGGCAGCCGCGCCATCGTCGGCGGTGCTCGCCTATCGCGGCTCGGTGCGCACGGAGGCACCGCTGCCAGCTGCCACGCCCGCCGACGCGGCGCTCGGCGAGGCGTGGAGCCGAACCCTCCCGACCGCGCGCGCAGTGCTCGGCGAGATGGCGCAGCAGGGGTGGGTCGCCGCGTGGATCGCCTGCGCGCCTCCCGCAGGCGCCGGCGACCTCGGCACGGTCGACCTCGTCGCGAGCGCCACGCTCGACGACGGCTCGACCGCGGCCGTCGCGGTGCAGGTCGGTGCCGACGAGGTGGTGCGGGCGACCGCCTACGCGCCGTACCACGACGAGCGCGACGACCCCTGGGGGCTCGACGCGCTCGACGAGCCGTCGTGCATCGATGGGGTGGCGCCACCGACGGAGGCGACGGCGTCCGGCTCCGAGCCCGAGCTCGGCAGGATGGTGCCGCTGCCGTGATCGATCGCGAGCGTCACCCCGTCGGGATCGCGGCGCCGTAGATCGACGACCAGCCGCCGAACGCGGCCGTCCAGCCGCCGTCGCCTGCGACCGCGTCGTCGATGGCGATGGTGTGCAGCTGCCCGGAGCCCGGCTCGTAGAACTGCAGCTCGCCCCCGGAGTGCCCGACGAGCAGCACGTAGTGCCGCGGCACGTCGGTGCCCTCCGGCCCGACGAGGAACGGCACGGGCGTGCCGTCGTCGACCGCTGCGATCGCCCCGTCCACGAGGGCCTGCGCATCGCCGTGCGGCCCGAGCAGGCTGTAGTCGAAGTCGACCTCGGTGCCGAGCACGTCTGCGACCTCGTCGCCGTAGCCCCACGGGGCGGAGCCGACGGCCGAGCCGGGCCAGAAGGTGAACTGGTTGGTCTGGATGCGCACCTGCGTCTCGAGGTACTCGAGCCGCTCCGCCGACGTCAGGTCCGCGTCGGCGATCGCGTCGATGAGCGGGATGCCCTCGAGGTAGGCGGGGATGTGGTCGCCGATGACCTCGCCCTGCGACAGCAGCAGGGCGAGGAACGGGTCGCGCTGCGCCGCGAGCATCAGGAGGCTCGCCGACCCGCACGTCGTGTCCGTCTGCTGCTCGACGCGCGTGCCGTCCGGCAGCAGCACGTCGACGCCGTCGCCTGCGACGCCGCCGCCCGCGTCTGGCAGCCCGATGCCGGCGACCGCCGCGACCTCGCTGTCGGTCATGGTCTCGAGTCGGTCGGCGAGCGCGAGCGTGGCATCGAGTCCCGCATCCGTCGCGAGCGCCGACACGATGATCTGCCGCGCCGTCGCGGAGCCCGCGTCCTCCAGCGCCGCGTCGAGTCGAGCCCGCTCGGCGTCGGAGAGCTCGTCGCGCGCCGCGACGTACGCGGCCCACTCCGCATCCGAGACCACTGCTCGATCGGGATCGCCGATGCCGTCGACGAGGGCGAGCACGGCGTCGAGCGACGTCGTGCTCGGCGACGTCGGCAGCGCTGCCAGACGCGCGTAGCCGTTCGCGTCGCTGACGGCGTAGCCGAGCAGCGCCTCCGCCTCGATCTGATTCGCGAGCGCGTCGCGGACGCCGCCGAGCGCCTCGGCGGCATCGGCGTACACGCCGTCGATCGCGGCGATGCCGGCCTGGCACTCCGCGTCGGTCCAGTCGGCGTCATAGCTCTCGGGGACGTCCACCGACGACGCGGCATGGCGCGCTGCCCACACGTCGCCCGCGGCGCGTGCCACGTCGTCGCGTGCGTCGGCGAGCGACTCGGCGTAGTCGCGAACGCCGGCCGCGAGCACGCGCAGGCCGCTCGCCTCGAGCGTGGCGAGGTCGCCCATCGCGCGCAGGCGCACTGCGGAGGCGCGTCCGGCGTCGGCATCCATCGCAGCCTCGACCTCCGTCGCCCGCGTCTCGAGCTCGAGCGCGACGGCGTCGAGGTCGTCGCGCAGGCTCTCGAGACGCTCGGCAGACGCCTCGACGGCGTCCGGCGACCCTGAGGGGCGCGCGATGTGGCTGCCCGTCCACGTCGACGCGAGGTCGCTGAGCGAACCCGAGGCGCTGAGGACGTCGGCAGCGCGCGGCGAGGTCGGCAGCAGCCATCGCATGTCGTCGATGGTGCGGATGCGCTCGTCGCAGGTGTCGTGCTGCTGCTGGAGCGTCACGACGCCGCCACCCGCACGCTCACCGAGCGCAGGACGCGCGCGATGCGCAGCAGGGCGTCATGCGGCGCCCGGTGCTCGACGAGCCCCTGCAGGACCGTGCGGCACGCGTCCATGCCCTCCTTCGGTCCGTCGACGACGGCGCTGCCGAGGTCGAGCACGGGCCGGACGCCCGCGAGGCGCACGACGACCGCGAGGCGGTGCACGGTGGCCCATCCCACGCGTGCGTCCCGCAGCAGCATGGCGTCGCGCGCGATGCGCAGCGGCTCCTCGGATCGGCCGAGGGCGACGGGCGCGGTCACACCGGCCTCGGCGCGTTCGGGCCGGCGAGACCGGTCGGCGCCGCCATGCCCGCGTCGAGCGCGAGGAACGCGTCGGCGTCGGTGCGCACGCGGTCGCCTGCGAGACCCATGGCCTCGCTCGCCGTCTCGAGCTCGGCTCGCCACGTCGCCACGGACCCAGCCACGAGGTCGTCCACGCCGTCGCCGACGCCGTCGATCGTCAGGCCGTCGGCCTGCTCGCCCCACGTCGTCGCGCGTGCCTGCACCGCGACGACCACGGCATCGACAGCCCCCTCGTCGATCTGGACTCCGTCGGTCACCGTCGTCTCCCCTCACCCGCCTCGACCCTCGCAGGCGCGGCTGGATGCGCCGTGGCAAGGTGCGGAGAGGATCCGGTGCGACGGGCACGACGGCGTCGTCATGGCGCGGCGTCGTCGCCGTGACGGCTCGGGCTACGGCGCACCCTCGTCGTCGGCGGGCTCGAGCAGCGTCGCGGCGTCGACCACGAGGCCCTGCGGCGACGACGACGCCTTCGACATGCGCTCGAGCAGAGCGCGGTCGAGATCGACGTGCTCGGAGGAGTCGTACGCGTAGTGCAGGTCGCATGACTGGTGGATCCACACCGACGAGCTGCCGTCGCCGATCGCGTCGGCATCGCGCCACGACAGGAGGAACGGCTCGCTGCGCCGCAGCTTCGCGGTGATGACCGCGCTCACGTGCGCGAGCGTGCGGTCGTCCATGTGCACGCGTGCGCGCGCAGCACCGTAGAAGAGATCACCCACGTCGCCTCCGTCCTTCGACGGCGACGATACCGGCCGCTACGCCTCGCCGAGCTCCGAGCCCGCGAGTCGCGCCTGCCGCTCCCGCAGGTCCTCGATGGCGAGATCGGCGCCGACGACGTCGGTGAGCGGATCCGCCACCGGTCCGACGCCGATCGCGATGCCGGTTCCCACCAGCATGTCGAACGACTCCGCGCCGCCCTCCGCGACGATCGGGATCGACACGACGTCGACGGCTCCGTGCGAGGCGAGCGACTTCGCGTAGGCGAGCAGCTCGATGGCGACGGTGTCCGACGACGTGACCGCCTGCCCTGCGTACATGATCGACCGCATCGCCATCTCCTCCCGCTCGTCGTCCCTGCGACCACGCTGCGCCCCCGGGCGCCGGGCCGCAAGCCCCTCGGTGCACAGTTGCGGCCCGGGGCGAAAGGTGAGACCAGCCTCAGCGGTGCGCGCGCTCCGCGGCGCGGATCGCGCTGGCATCCTCGTCGAGCGCGGCGTCGACGAGCACCACGGGCTCCGCGGGCGCGTCGCCCGCGACGGCCGGCAGCACCTCCTCGTCGGCCGCCTCCGCGGCGGCGACGGCGTCGGCGACGCGGTGCCCGGATGCGACGAGCAGCACGATGGCTCCCACGATCGCGACCACGGCGATCCAGAACGGCACGTGCACGCTGATGGCCGTGCCCACGATGCCCGCGACGAACGGTGCGAGGCCGCCACCGAAGAACCGCACGAAGGAGTACGCGGCGCTCGCCACCGGCCGCTCGACGGGCGCCACCTGCATGACCGCCTGCGTGACGAGCGTGTTGTTGAGGCCGGAGCAGATGCCGGAGACGATGACGGTCGCGACGAGGACCGCGGCGACGTCCGTCCAGATCGCCATCGCCGCGAGGTCGACGGCCATGAGCACGAACGCGCCGATCAGCACGGGCACGAGCCCGAAGCGGCGCTCGAGGCGCGGCGCGACGACGACGGCGAAGAGCGCGACGAGCAGACCCCAGCCGAAGAACACGAGACCGAGCGCGATCGCGTCGAAGCCGAGGATGAGCGGCGCGTAGGCGAGCACCGTGAAGAACGCCCAGTTGTACAGCAGCGCGACGAGGCTGAGGATGAGCAGCCCGCGGTGCCGGAGCGCCTTGAGCGGGGCCGAGAGCGGCAGCCGGCGCGCCGACGTGGGCGTGTTCGGCACGAAGAGCATCGTGCCGACGAGGCCGACGACCATGAGGCCTGCGACCCCGAGGAACGGCAACTGCCAGCCTGCGGAGCCGAGGATGCCGCCCAGCAGCGGGCCGACGGCGATGCCGATGCCCATCGCCGCCTCGTAGATCGCGATGGCACCTGGCACGCCACCGGTGGCCGAGCCGACGATCACGGCGAGGCTCGTCGCGATGAACAGCGCGTTGCCGAGACCCCAGCCGGCGCGGAAGCCGACCATCGCGCCGATGGACGGCGACAGGCTCGCGAGGGCCGCGAACACCACGATGATCACGAGGCCGAGGATGAGGGTGCGCTTGCCGCCGATGCGGCTCGACACCCACCCCGTGCCGAGCATCGCGACCGCCGTGACGAGCAGGTAGCTCGTGAACAGCAGCTCGACCTCCGCATGGCTCGCGTGCATCTGCTCGCCGATCGCCGGGAGGATCGGGTCGACGAAGCCGATGCCCATGAACGAGATGACGCACGCGAACGCGACGGCCCACACGGCCTTCGGCTGGTGCAGGATGCTGGCGCCCTGCGCGTGGGCGGTACCCGCCTGGCCGGTTCGGGTCGTGGTGGCGTGCATGGGTGGACTCCTCTCGAGCGATGCGACGGCGTCGCGAGAGGCGCCGGGGCGTGGATGCGGTGGCTACCGCGCGGACGCGGGGGCGGCGGGTGCTGCGGCGAGCCGCTCGAGCGCGGGGACCGCACCGGCGAGCGCGCTGCGCTCGTCGGCGTCGAGGCCGTCGAGCACGGCGGCGAGCGCGTCGGCGCGGGCCGCGCGTCGCGCGGCCGACAGCGTGGCCCCGGCATCGGTGATCGTGACGAGCACGGCGCGACCGTCGGCCGGGTCGGCGAGGCGCTCGACGAGCCCGTCGCGCTCGAGGCGCTGCACGAGCTGCGTCATCGCGGGCTGCGTCACGTGCTCGGCCGCGGCGAGCGCCGTGAGGCGCGAGGGCCCGTCGATCACGAGCGCGTAGAGCGTCGAGGCTGCGACGGACGAGAGCCCGCCTGGCAGATCCGCAGCGCGCACGAGCCGTGTGATGCGCTCGAGCGCGGCGCTCAGGCGCGCGACCTCCTGCTGTTGCATGCATCCATTATATAACGCACATATGCATTCGTCCAGCCGGCCTCGTCACGACCGGTCGCTGCTCCACCTCGAACGTGCCCTCGGAGGTGCAACGGTCACCGGTCATCGCGCGTCAGCGCAGGGTGCGGAGGGTGCGGGCCGCGACGCGCACCTCGATGCGCTGGCCCCACGAGAGCTGCAGCCGGTCGGCCTCGATGCCGTCGCCGAACGCGACGAGCGCATCGGACTCGATGCGCAGCGCGAGCGCGGCATCCCCCTCGATGCGACCCGCCACGAGGTCGGCACCCGTCGACGGCGACGGCCACGGCTCACGCGCGAACCACGCGAGCGCCTGCTCCGTCGGCGTCGGCAGGACGAGGGATGGCGCCTGGATGCGGGCGATCGAGCGGCACCATCCGGTCGCCCCCGTGCCGCTCGAGACGATGACGCCCGAGGACGACTGCCGCTCCGTGGCGCCGCAGACCTCGAGCGCGTAGCGGGCCGACTGGTGCCCGACCTGCCCGATGAAGACCTCGTTGAGCGCCACGAGGGCCTGGCCGTCGTCGACGCGCACCTCGACCATCGCTCGCTCGTCCACGGGCGCGGAGGCATCCACCGCGCCGCGGATGAGCCGGGCGGCGTCGGCGGGCGCATGCGGCACGAGCACGCCGGCGTTCGCGCCCGGCAGCGGGTCGATGCCGATCACCGGCTGCCGGCCGAGGTACTTCGCGGCGTTCGCGACGAGACCGTCCTGCCCGACGACGACCACGACGTCGGCGGGCTCGAAGACGAAGCGCGGCAGCTCGGCGCGCTCGACGGACGCTCGACGCCAGTCGGCGGGCACCGCTGCGGCGACGGCGTCGAGCGCAGCGGTCGTCGCCAGGTGGCGCCGCTCGACGGGCTCGAGCGACTGCCCACGCGTCGACAGGAAGAATCCGGCCTGCCCGAGCGTGCCGTGGGCTGCGACGAGCTCGTCGCGCTCGGTGGCGCGCCGCACGACGACGACGCGGGGGGAGGGCATGTCAGCGCCCGCTCGTCGTCGCGGCGGCGCCGCCGGACGCGAGCCCGCCGAGCAGGTCGGTCAGCAGGTCGGGGGTGATGGTGAGGCGCTCGATCGACGGCAGGCTGCCTGCGAGCTGCTGCAGCGCCAGCGCCGTGAGCACCTCGGGCGCGACGTCGCGGTAGGCGTCGAGCCTCGCGCGCTCACCCGCAGCCTTCGCCTCGCCGAGCGCCCGGTCGGCGTCGGCTCGCGCCTCGGCGACCGTGCGCACCTTCGCGGCGTCCGCATCCGCCGCGATCGCGCCCGCCGCGGCAGCCTCCTCCGCCTCGCGACGCGCGTTGGCGCCTCGCGTGGCGATGAGATCCTCCTGCCGTCTGGCGAGCTCGATCTGGTTCGCGAGCTCGTTCTCGCCGATCGCCGCCTCGCGTTCGACCGCGAGCGCGCGGCGGGCGAAGGTGGCCTTGTCGGCGTCCTGCTGGATGCGCTCGCGCGCCGGCGTCTGCATCGCGCGCTCGACGTCGGGCTCGGGCCGCAGGAGCCCGAAGCGCACGCCGACGACCTCGAGCCCGACCGCGGCGATGCGCGCATCGGCGAGCAGCGCCTGCGTGACCCGACGACCGAGGGCCGCCGGGTCGGTGCGCAGTGCCCGCTCGAGCGGGTCCGCTCCCAGCAGGGCCACGACGGCGGAGGCCGTCGCGCCGTGCAGCATCGCGGCGATGGCCTCGAGCGGCTGCTCGAGCCACACGCCCGTGCCGAGGTCGATGGAGAAGTCGATGCGCCGCGCGGCGAGCTCGGGATCCGCGACGCGGAACGTGACGGTGGCAGGTGCCGTGAGCTGCTGCAGGTCGTCGGTGCGCAGCGTCACGAGCACGGGCAGCTCGCGGTCGTCGAGCGGCACCTCGCTGATCGTGGCGTCGATCGTGCGGAACCAGAACGACTGCCCGGCACCTGCGTGCCGGACGGCGCCGTTCGTCATGTGCTGCACGAATGCCGTGGGACCGGTGCTGCAGTGCCGCAGCACCGGGATGCGGGTGATGGTGGCCATGGCGTCCTCCTTGTTGTCGTCATTTCGACGATAACTCCGGACGCGTTTGTCGTCAAGGTGACGAGATGGGTAGGCTCGGCTCGTGCCCATCCCCTCCGCGAGCGTGACGGTCGACCTCGTCGTGCTGACGATCCGCGACCGCGCGCTGCACGTCCTCCTCGTCGAGCGGGGCGTGGAGCCCTTCGCGGGAGCATGGGCGCTGCCAGGCGGCTTCGTGCTCGCCGACGAGGACCTCGAGGCCGCCGCGTACCGCGAGCTCGCCGAGGAGACCGGCGTCGCGCACGGCATCCACCTCGAGCAGCTGCGCACCTACGGCGCTCCGGGCCGCGACCCGCGCGGGCACGTCGTGACCGTCGCATGGCTCGCGCTCGCCCCTGACCTCGACGAGCCGGCAGCTGGCTCCGACGCCGCGGGTGCCCGCTGGTGGCCCATGGATGCCGTGGTCGCCGACGACGTGCCCCTCGCGTTCGACCACGCCAGCATCGTCGCCGACGGGCTCGAGCGCGCGCGGGCGAAGCTCGAGTACTCGTCGCTCGCTGCCGCGTTCTGCCCGCCGGAGTTCACGGTCGCGCAGCTGCGCGCCGTGTACGAGGCCGTGTGGGGCGTCGCGATCGACCCCCGCAACTTCCACCGGAAGGTCACGGGCACGCCAGGCTTCGTCGAGCCGACGGGCGGCACCGTCGCCGAGGGCGCGGGCCGCCCCGCCCGCCTCTTCCGCCGAGGCCCCGTCGACACGCTGCATCCGCCCTTCACGCGCGCGCAGGCATGACCGGCCCCGTTTCCCCCGCTTCCAGCCACCGAACCTCTGAGGTTTTCGGCCCAATCTGAGGTCAGATTGGGCCGAGAACCTCAGAAGTGCGGCGCGCAGGGCGGGGCCGGCGTCAGTGGGGGCGGCGGGCGACCAGGAGCACGTGGGTGTCGGGCCAGGGGATGGGGGCGCCACCGGCATCCAGCAGGGTCGCGTCGGGGTCGAAGCGGTGCTCCACCATCCACTCGTTGCGCCACGGCCCCGATCGCTCGTCGACCTCGAGGCCTGCACGCTCCACGAGCCGGACCCAGTCGCCCCACGACAGTGCGCAGAAGCGCTCGTGCATCTCCGAGAGCCAGTTGCCCGTGTAGTGCACCTTCGTCATGAGCTCCATCGCATCGCCCTGCGCGAGCGCGATCGTGCGCTCGTCGACGACGTCGTACGCCCAGGGGCTGCCGCTCGCGGCACGGAAGTCCTGCGCGAACTGCGCGACGCGCGAGCCGACGGGCAGCGCCTCGAGCGCCGCCTCCACCTCGGCGTTCGTGCCCGAGAGGGCCCGCGCGGGCGTGCGCACGTCGCCGTCGGCGAACCGCAGCCGCACGGGACGCTCGAGGTCGGCCGGCCCGCACACGTCGGAGTTGATCCACACGCCACCAGGCTGCGTCTGCTCGGCGATCGCCTCCGCGAATCGCTCGAGCGACGGCATGCCCTCGCCGTACGACACGATCTCGTGCGTGAGCGCGAACGTCAGCGTCGTCGCGATCGACCGGTCGGGGAAGAGCGCGCCGGCCATGATGTTGCGGCGGTAGAAGAACGTGCTCGGATTCGCGAACGCACCCTGCGACAGCTTGTGCACGCACTCGTCGTAGAGGGGCGCGGCGACCTCGATGCCGATGAGGTCCGACTCCGCGAGCGCCGGCTCGCGGGCGGCGAGCTCGAGCATGCCGCCCGTCGCGCATCCGACGTCGACGATGCGGCCCGGCACGACGAACGGTCGCGCCTGCGCCCACTTGCGCTCCGCCGCCGCCTCGAACGACCGACTGTAGGAGCGGTAGTCGCGCGTCTCGGTCAGCCCGCCCTCGTCACCGACGACGGGATCGGCGGCGACCATGCGAGCGAGCGCGTCGAGGCCGTAGCGGTCGACGATGTCGAGGCTCGCCGCGTGCACGCCCTCGCGCCACGACTCGTCACCGGGCTGCGACGCCATGAGCGCGTCGAGCAGCTGCCACGGCCTGGCCTCGTGCGTGCCCGCCTCGAGCGGTGCGATGCGGTAGCCGAGGTCTCGGTACATCGCGGCGACCGCCTCGGTCGAGCATGCGACGATCGCCGACTCGGGGGTGGGCACCAGCCTGCTCGCCGTCGCATGCTCGATCGCCTTCAGCGTGAGCGCCGCGAACCGCGGCGTCGGCGGCACGTCGACCACGGGCACCACGACCGACGGGATGCCCTCGACGTGCGCGAGGATCTCGATCGCCGCCTCGCGCCGATGCCCGGGGAACGGGTTGCGACGTGTCGAGGCCCGGTTCGCGCTCGTCACCGCCCAGACGACGACCGCGTCGGCAGCGAGCGCGATCGGCACGCCCGCCTCGTCGCGCTCCTCCCCCGCGAGCAGCCTGCGCAGGGCCGCGACCTGGAACGACGTCAGCAGGTGATGCCTGCCGGGCACGATCACCATCGACGGCGCGGAGGCGGGATGCGGCGTGACGACGGCATCGTCTGCCGGGTGCGTCGTCGGCGCCTCCGCGTCGACGGGTGCCGCCGGCACCTGCTGGTCGAGCGGCGCGAGGGGCTCAGCGCTCACGCCTTCGAGGCCTTCGGCGTCGCCTGGCCCTGCTTCGCCTTCGCGGCGGCCTTCGCCGCCTGCTTCGTGGCGCGCACACGCTGCAGGGAGTCGGCATCCACGATGTCGGCGACGGAGCGGTACGCGCCCGCCTCGCCGTACGCGCCCGCCGCATCCCGCCAGCCCGCGCCGCCGAAGCCGCGCTGCTTGCCCAGCAGCGCGAGGAAGATGCGCGCCTTCTGGTCGCCGAAGCCCGGCAGCGCCTGCAGCCTGCGCAGCACCTCGGCGCCGTCGGGCTCGCCTCGGGTCCAGATCGCGGATGCGTCGCCATCCCACTCGTCGACGACGGCGCGCGCGAGGGCCTGCACGCGACCTGCCATCGAGCCCGGGAAGCGGTGCACGGCCGGGCGCTCGGCCATGACCTCCTTGAACGCGCCCTCCTCCATGCCCGCGATGCGCGCCGGGTCGAGGTCGCCGATGCGGTCGTGCAGCTTCGCGGGGCCCGCGAACGCCGCCTCCATCGTGATCTGCTGGTCGAGCAGCATGCCCGTGAGGAGTGCGAACGGGTCGTCGGAGAGGAGACGGTCGGCGGCGTCGTCGCCCGTGATGTGCAGCGCGTGGGTCATGCGCTCAGCACATCACATCCCCTCGCGTCGTGGGAGCCCGCCGCCCACCCGTTGCGAGGTGCGCTTCCCGTTGCGAGGTGCGCCATTCCATTCGAGGTGCGGTGCAAGACGCACCTCAGTTGGAGAAGCGCACCTCGCAACGGGAGGAGGGGCGGCTCCAGCGCGTCAGATGCCGAACAACGCCTTGCCGAAGACGATGAGCACGATGCCCATCGCCGCCAGCACCACGCACACGGCCATCGCCGTCCAGCCCAGCACGCGGTTGCGCGGCGCCGACTGCTCGAGCTGCCTCGCCCCGATCGCGTAGATCGTGGGGATGCCCGCACCCAGCAGCAGGCCGACGACGAGCACCGACACGATCGACGTCAGGAGCGCCTCGAGGTCGAACATCACGAGCCCCCGTCCCGGCGGCGCTTGCGTGGCTTCGCGACCGGCGCGATGCCGGACGCGACCGTCGACAGCTCGCGGTCGATCGCCTTCTTGCGCTCGCGCTTGGCCTCCTTGCGCTCGTCCTTGGGCATCGCATCCCAATCGGCGCCGACGTTCGCGTGGTCGACGTGCGACGCCCGCGAGCGCAGCCACATCGCCGCGCACGCCACGACGAGCAGCGTCGTGATGACGATCGCTCCCCACAGATGCCCGAAGAGCCCCGCGACGAGGAAGCACGCCGCCCCCATCGCGCCGGCGGCAGGCAGCGTCACGATCCACGCGAGCAGCATCTTGCGCGCGACCGACCACCGCACCGTCGCGTCGGTGCGGGCCATGCCCGAGCCGATGACGGATCCGGATGCGACGTGCGTCGTCGACAGCGGCAGCCCGAGATGGCTGGAGGTGAGGATGATCGACGCGCTCGAGAAGTCGGCCGACATGCCCTGCCTCGGCGAGATGTCGACGATGCCCTTGCCGAGCGTACGGATGACCCGCCAGCCGCCCATGTAGGTGCCGGCGGCGATCGCGAGCGCGCACACGACGCGGATCCACAGCGGCATGTCGGCGTCGGGATCGAGCGAGCCGTGGGCGACGAGCGCGAGGAAGATCACGCCCATCGTCTTCTGCGCATCGTTCGTGCCGTGGGCGAGCGACATGAGCGACGCGGCGCCGATCTGCCCCCATCGGAACCCGCGCTGCTCGGTCCGCTGCGAGATGCGCCGCGTGACGCGGTGCACGATCCACGTGCCCGTGAACGCGACGAGGCCCGCGATGAGCGGCGCGAGGAGCGCGGGGATGAGGATCTTCTGCGCCACGCCTCCCCACAGCACGCCCGTGATGCCGAGCGCGGCGATCGTCGCGCCGATGAGTCCGCCGAACAGCGAGTGGCTCGACGACGACGGCAGGCCGAACAGCCACGTCAGCACGTTCCACACGATCGCGCCGGTCAGTCCGCACAGCACGATGAGCATGAGGCTCTCGCCGTCGACGCCCGTGAGGTCGACGATGCCGGATCCGACGGTGCGGGCGACCTCGATCGACAGCATCGCGCCGACGAGGTTGAGGGACGCCGAGAGGGCGACGGCGACCTTCGGCTTGAGGGCACCGGTCGCCACCGAGGGTGCCATGGCGTTCGCCGTGTCGTGGAAGCCGTTCGTGAAGTCGAACGCCAGCGCCACGAGCACGACGATCACGAGGATCGCGAGCTCCTGCATCGAGAGTCGATCATTCACCATCCGTTCACCTCCTGTCGACCTCGATCGCGATGAGATGCGTCGAACGGCTGCATCGCACGCCGCACGTCGTCGTCCGCGCGGCACGAGCCCGCTCGTCGCGACGGGTGGCTCGAGCCTCCGCCAGGCGTCGTCCACCGCGTGGTGGATGCGCGGCCCGGGCGCCGTCCGTAGCGTCGCTGCCATGGACATCCAGGCGACCATCCCAGAGACCGTGCTGCTGCTCGCGCTCGACGACGCGACGGGCAAGCCCGTGCTCGACGGCACGACGCTGCTGCAGACGATCGGCGGCGCCGGGCTCGCCGAGCTCGTCGTGCGCGGCAGGCTGCGCATCGCAGCCGAGGGCGAGCCGAGCGGCACGAAGCCGGGTCGGTTCGTGTCGTCGACGACCGTCGTCGAGCCACGACTCGAGGCGTTCGTCGAGCATGCGGAGGGTCGCACGCCCAAGGATGCGATCGGCCGCGTCGTGGGCTGGGCTGGCAAGAAGGCACCCGCCGAGCGCCTGCGCGCCGAGCTGCTGGGCGAGCTCGTCGCCGACGGCGAGCTCGCGCACGCCGAGACGAGGTGGCTCGGCATCGCATGGGCAGAGCGTTGGGAGCGCGGCGCGCGCACCGAGCGCGAGGATGCGCTGCAGGCGCGTGCCCGCGCGCTGCTGCAGGGCGAGGAGCCCGTCGCCACCGACGAGCACCTCGTCGCCGCGCTCGCGCTGCTGCACGGCGCGAAGGCGCTGCCGAAGGTCTTCCCCGACCTCGACGAGGCGTCGCTGCAGGCCCGAGCCGACGCGCTCGCGCTCGGCTCGTGGTCGAGCGAGGCGCTCCGCACGGCCGTCGAGGAGGTGCAGGTGGCGATGCTCGCCGCGACGAGCGTGCCGATCTTCCTCGCGACCTCGTCGTAGGGCCGCCTGCGCTCGCACGCCCTCGGTCGACTCGGGTCGTGCGCGCCGAGACCGCGCGGGGAGCCGCGGCTAGAAGTACCCGTTGTCGTTGATCGGCGGGTAGATCGGGTCGTCGATCGGCTGCACGACGTCCCAGTGCTCGACGATGCGGTCGTGCTCGTCGACGCGGAAGACGTCCATGATCGCCCTGCCGACGTCGCCTGGCACGCGGTGCGAATGCACGTGCAGCATGACGAGGTCGTGCTCCGCGATGACGCGCTTGACCTCGTTGCGCCCGTCGGGGAAGCGGTCGCGCAGGAACGTCACGAAGCGGCGGAACCCCTCCGGACCATCGGACACCCACGGGTTGTGCTGCGTGTACACGTCGCCGAGGAACGCCATCGCCCCCTCGACGTCGCGGGCGTTGTAGCGCTCGTAGAACGCGAGCACGATCTCCTTGGACCGCTCGGTCGAGATGGGCATCCGGGCTCCTTCGCTCGATGGTGCGGGCGCCGTCGCCCGCGCCCCGAGGCTACCCACGCACGTCGCGCAGCGGCCGCGCCGCGTGCGCGATGCGCCGCTGGAGCGTGCGTCCGACCCGCTGCGCCCTCCGCGAACCGGCCCCGCATCCCAGGGTCGCGGCAAGGTTGGCAGCGCACCATGGATGCATGACCTCCACCACCGCTCGCCGTGCGAACCCCACGGCCTGGTTCGCCTTCTGGATCGGGCTCGCGGGGTTGCTGCTCATGCCCATCCCGCTCTTCATCGGCCTCATCCTCGGCGGCGGCCTCTCGGTCGTCGCCGCGGTGCTCGCCGTCATCGGCCTCTTCAAGGGCCTCGCCCGCGGCGGCAAGGGCATCGCGCCCGTCGTGTTCGCCGCGATCTTCATCGCTCTCACGTGGGGCGGCATCTCGATCGGCGGAGGCGTCATCTGGTAGCCGCCGCGCCGCACGCATGACGGGGCCGGTCGCATCGCGCGACCGGCCCCGTCGTCGCATGCTTGGATCGCGGCATGAGCGCCACGCATGCACGGCACGAGCCGCACGACGAGGGATGGCTCAGCAGGCTGAGCAGGCTGCGCGCAGGGGTGCTGGGCGCGAACGACGGCATCGTGTCGGTCGCGGCGGTGCTCGTGGGCGTCGCGGGCGTCACGACGCAGTCGGGACCGCTGCTCACCGCCGGCGTCGCCGCGCTCGCAGGCGGCGCCATCTCGATGGCGCTCGGCGAGTACGTGTCGGTGTCGAGCCAGCGCGACGGCGAGCGCGCGCTCATCGAGCTCGAGCGGCGCGAGCTCGAGGAGGACCCGGAGGGCGAGCTCGCCGAGCTCGTCGGGCTGTGGGAGGAGCGTGGGCTCGACCACGACACCGCGACGCTCGTGGCGACGCGCATGACCGAGCACGACGCGCTCGCCGCGCACCTGTCGCTCGAGCTCGGCATCGACGAGCAGACGGTCACGAGCCCGTGGCAGGCGGCGGGCGCATCGCTCGTGGCCTTCACGATCGGCGGCGCGCTGCCCCTCGCGGCCATCATGCTCGCGCCGACCGACGTGCGCGTGCCGGTCGCGATCGTCGTCGTGCTGCTGGCGCTCGGCGTCACGGGCGCGCTCGGTGCGCGCCTGGGCGGGGCGCCGTGGCGGGCCGCGACGGTGCGCGTGCTCGTCGGAGGTGCCGTCGCGCTCGCCGTCACCTACGGCATCGGCTCGCTGCTGGGCGTCGCGGGCGTCGGGTAGCCGCCACCGCCCTCCGCCGCCGCC
>NZ_CEEDMM010000031.1:0-20636 GCF_979255995.1 Agrococcus sp. AC640b | reverse complement strand
GGCGGTGTGGGGCGCGGGCGGCGTGGGCCTCAGCGCCGTCATGATCGCGCATGCCCTCGGCGCCCGCGTCGTCGCGATCGACCGGTCGCAGCAGGCGCTCGACCTCGCCGTCTCGCTCGGGGCGGAGCATGTCGTCGCCGCGGGGCCGGATGCGGTGGAGGAGGTCGTGGCGATCACGAGCGGCGCGCACGTGTCGCTCGACGCCGTCGGCAGCGCCGACACGGCGACGTCGAGCGTGCTGTCGCTGCGGCGCCTGGGCAGGCACGTGCAGGTGGGGCTGCTCGCCGGCGCACCCCCTGCGCTGCCGCTCGACCGCGTCATCGGCTGGGAGCTCGAGGTGCTCGGCAGCCACGGCATGTCGGCGCGCGACTACCCGCGGCTGCTCGATCTCGTCGTCTCGGGCGCGCTGCGTCCCGAGCTGCTCGTGCAGCGCACCGTGGGGCTCGCGGAGGCCGCGACGCTCGTGGGCGCCGACGCGCCCGCCGCTGGCATCACCGTGCTCGACCCGCGACTGCCCTAGGCCGTTCGAGGCGCACGCGCGCCGCGATGGCGCCCGCGATCGCGGCACCCACGCCGCCAGCGGCCATGTCGCCGATCGTGTCGTCGTACTCGACGAAGATCGCGTCGTCGACGATGGTGTGACCGAGCCACTCGACGATCTCCCACACCGCGCTGAGCGCGAGGCCGAGCGTCGCCGCGACGACGATGCCGACGACGACGGGGGCCGCATTCGGATGCGCGACGACGCCCGCGCGGGCGAGCACGAGCACGCAGACCGCGACGATGACGCCAGTGCAGACGACGTGGATCGCGACGTCCCACCACGCGATCGCCGAGTAGACGTCGACGACCCCGCTCCACGCGGCGACGAGCACGACCGCGCCGACGAGCGCATCCGCGGCGCCGCGCAGCCCCAGCATGCGCGTCACGAGCGCTGCGGAGGCCGCGAGCACGATGACCGCCGCCGCCGACGGGCCCCAGCCGACGCCCGCGACGACGATGCTCGCGGCGCCCGCGACGCGCACGGCATCCGCCAGCCACTCCCACGCGCTCATCGGCCGCCGCAGGAGGTCGGCGCGCAGGCGCTCGCCGTTCACCCCACCGCTCCGTCGAGCTCGACGACCGCATGCACGCCCAGGTGGTCGGACGGCCAGCCGCCGTCGAACGCGCGTGCATCGATCGCGGTGCGCCGCACGTGCACGCCGTCGCCGACGAGGATCCAGTCGAGGCGGCGTCCGCGCTCGCGCGGCGCACGGTAGGCGGGACGCGTCGACCAGCGCGGCGTGGCACGGTCGCCCGCGACCTCCCACGCGTCGCGCAGCAGACCGCCCTCCAGCAGCGCCCGCACCGTCCTCGACCCCTCGCCGGCGTTGAGGTCGCCGAGCACCACCGCAGGCATCGACCGCTCTGCGACGACGGCGCGGATCGTCTCGGCCGAGCGCAGCCGCGCCCGCTGCGACGACAGCGACAGGTGCGTCGACACCGCCAGCAGCGGCGTGCCCGTGATGCGGTCGCGCAGCTCGGCGGCGACGAGCACGCGCGGCATGACGTTGCCCCACGACCGCGAGCCCGGCCGCTCGGGCTCGTCGGAGAGCGCCTGCTGCCACCAGTCGAGCACCTCGACGCGCGCCTCGTCGACGACGAGCAGGCACGCCTCGTCGCCGCCGCGCGCGCCGCGTCCACGTCCCAGCACCCGGTGCCCGTGGCCGAGCGCCTCGCGCACGAACGTCGCCTGATCGGGCATCGCCTCCTGCACCGCGAGCACGTGCGGTCGCTCGACGCGCAACGCGGCACGCAGCCGCGGCGCGCGCGACCGCCACCGATCGGCCGCCTGCAGCGTGGGGACGCGCCTGCGGATGTTCCACGTCGCGACATGCAGCTCGGCGTCTGCGACCTCGCCGACGATCGAACCCGTCACGCCGCACCCTCCGTGCTCGCTCGCGTCGCGCGCGCCGTCTCGCTGGCAGCCTCGAGCGCCACGACGACGCGCCTGGCGAGACGGTGCGGCGGGAAGTCGTCCGGCCAGTGCACCGCGACGGTGCGCACGCCGCGCACGAGCCGACGCCCCAGGCCCCTGCCCGCCCCGAACGGCCGCATCGACATGCCCATCCTTGCGGGGCGCACCCAGCGGATGCGGTGCCGCTCCCCCAGGTGGAACGCGAGATCGAGGTCGTCGTGCAGCTCGGCGTCGCTGCGATGCACGGCAGCGCTCACCGCCAGCCACGCGTCTCGCCGCATCGCCACGTTCGAGCCGAACAGCGGCGGATGCCCGAGCGCCGCGGTCGACAGCACGACGTAGGTGCCGAGGTAGAGGACGGCGAGCGGTCTGCGCAGCGCACGCGGGCCATCGACGAATCGTGCGCCGCCGGAGATCGCCGCGACCGTCGCATCCGTGAGCAGCGCTGCCACCATGCGCTCGATCCAGTCGTCGTCGGGCACGCAGTCGGCGTCGAGCCGCAGGATGACGTCGCCGGTCGCAGCGTCGTAGCCGCGCGAGGCGGCGGCGGGGATGCCGGGAGCGTCGCACCGCACGACGGTCGCGTCGGCGGCGCGGGCGACGGCGGCCGAGTCGTCGCTCGAGGCGTTGTCGACGATGACGACCTCGTCGGCGACGCGCGTCTGGCGGCCGAGGGAGGCGAGCAGGCGCGCGAGATGGTCGGCGTCGTCCTTCACCGGCACGACCACCGAGACGCGCGCGTCGGCCGGGTTCGTCGCAGGCCGCGCCGCCCGACCCGTGTCGCCGTGCTGCCCGTCGCGATCGCCCACCGCTCCCCTTCCGCGGTCGCCGATGCTCGACGCCCGTGCAGGTGACGCTACGCGGGCGCGGGGTACGCAGCCGAGGGGTTGCCGAGCGGGCTCGCGCTCGGTACCGCCCTACGTCGCGAGCAGGTCGACGACGAGCTTGCCGTGCACGTGCCCGCCGATGAGCACCCGGTAGGCGTCTGCTGCATGCTCCAACGGCACGACGCCCTGGATGGGCACGTCGAGCGTGCCATCGACGGCGAGCGCCGCGAGCTGCTCGAGCGCGCCGGTCACGGCGAGGTCGGTCGGCACGCCCGCGACGCCCGCGTGCCCCTTCGCGGCGATGCCGACCATGCGATCCACGGGCACGCCGAGCTCGAGGCCCGCGTCGATGCCCTCGGTGCCGTGCGTCTCGAACACTGCGTCGATGCCGCCGAGCGCGCGCAGCCGCTCGACGAGGCCCTCGCCGTAGGCGACGGGCTCGACCCCGTACGCCACGAGCCGGTCGCGGCCTCGCTCGCTCGCCGTGCCGATCACGCGCGCGCCGCGCAGCCGCGCGAGCTGCACGGCGAGCACACCGACGCCGCCCGTCGCGCCGTGCACGAGCACCGTCTCGCCCGGCTGCAGGCGCAGCTGCTCGACGCCGGCCCATGCCGTGCGCCCTGCGACGACGAGCGACGACGCACGTGCATCGTCGAGGCCGTCTGGCGTGCGCGCGAGGCGCTCGGTCGCCGGGTCGACGATGGTGCGGTCCTGCAGCGCACGCGTGCGCGCCGATCCGAAGACGCGGTCGCCGATCGCGAGGTGCGTCACCTCGGCGCCGACGGCATCCACGACGCCCGCGATGTCGTTGCCGACGCCCAGCGGCGGCTCGAGCCCGCGACTCGTCGCCGCCGCCGAGCCGGTGAAGATCTTCCAGTCGACGGGGTTGAGCGCCGCCGCGTGCACCCGCACCCGCACCTCGCCGGGGCCGGGCTCGGGGTCGGCCTCCTGCACGAGCTCGAGCACGGCAGGGCCGCCGAAGGTGCGGTGGAGGAGCCTGCGCACGTCAGCTCCCCGGCTCTCCGGAGAGCAGACCCCGCAGCCAGTCGCGCGCCTCGACGAACGACGCGTCGCCGTATCGGGCGTGCACGTCGGTGGCCTGCGCGTCCGCGCGCGGATACGAGCCGAGGAACACCACCTTCGGGCTGAAGCGCTTGAGGCCCACGAGCGCATCGGCGACGCGCTCGTCGGTGACGTGCCCGTCGAGGTCGAGCACGAACCGGTACCTGCCGAGCCGGTCGCCGATGGGCCTGGACTGGATGAGCGACAGGTTCACGCCCCGAGTGGCGAACTGCTCGAGCATCTCGAGCAGCACGCCGGGGGCGTCGCTGGGCAGCTCGGCGATCACCGACGTCTTGTCGGCACCCGTGCGTGCAGGGAGCGGGCCCGGTCGTCCGACGAGCGCGAAGCGCGTCACGGCGTTCGGGTTGTCGACGACGTCGGTGGCGAGCACGGCGACGTCGACGTGGTCGGTGATCGACGGCGTCGACAGCGCCGCCTGCCCGGGCTGCAGCCGCATGGCGGCGAGCACGTTCGACGACGCGGGGATGTGCTGATGGCTCGGCAGGTGCTCCCCCAGCCACTGCAGGCACTGCCCGTAGGCGACGGGATGCGCGACGACGACGTCGACGTCGTCGAGCTGCGTGCCGTGCGCGGCGACGAGCGAGAACGACACCGGCACGAGGTGCTCGGAGCGGATGCGCAGCCCGGGCACGGTCGCGAGCGCATCCTGCGCCGCCGTCACGACACCCTCGAGCGAGTTCTCGACGGCGATCATCGCCGCATCCGAGGTGCCCTCGGTGACGTCGCGCAGCGCCTCGGCCACGTTCGTCACGGCGATGCGCTCGGCGACGTCGGCACCGGGCACCTGCAGGAGGGCGCGCTCGGTGAACGTGCCTGCGGGGCCGAGGTACGAGTAGCGCGTCACGGCACCAGCGTATGGGCGAGCGGAGGCGTCACGCGTGCGCGAGCGCGAGCCACGAGAGGGCACGCACGCACCACGACGCCCACCCCGCTCCCATGGCGCAAGCCGGTGCCCTCCCCGCCAGGCGGTGCCAGGATGAGCACATGAGCAGAGCAGGCACCGTCGCACAGCCCTCCGACCTCATCGACGTCGCCGCGCTCGAGCGCGCGTACGTCGAGCTCGTGCCCGACGTGACGAACCCCGACCAGCAGGTCGCGTTCGGCACGAGCGGTCACCGAGGCAGCGCGTTCGACACCGCGTTCAACGAGACGCACATCCTCGCCATCACGCAGGCGATCGTCGAGTATCGCGCAGCGCAGGGCACCACGGGCCCGCTGTACATCGGCCGCGACACGCACGCGCTGTCGCTGCCTGCCGAGCGCACCGCCCTCGAGGTGCTCGTCGCGAACGGCGTGCGCGTCGTCGCCGACGCCCGCGGCTCGGTCACGCCGACGCCTGCCGTCTCGCGGGCGATCCTCGCCTACAACGGCGCCGGCAACGCCGACCAGGCCGACGGCATCGTCGTGACCCCGTCGCACAACCCGCCGCGCGACGGCGGCTTCAAGTACAACCCGCCGCATGGCGGCCCCGCCGACTCCGACGCCACCGGGTGGATCGCCGACCGCGCGAACGCGCTCATCGCCGCGGGGCTCGAGGGCGTGCAGCGCACGGAGGTCGTGGGCGGCAGCGACGAGCGCGTCGAGCTGCTCGACTTCCGCGCCGAGTACGTCGAGGCGCTCGGTCGCGTCATCGACTTCGCGTCGATCAAGGCCGCCGGCCTGCGCATCGGTGCCGACCCGCTGGGTGGTGCCGCCGTGGAGTACTACGCGGCGATCGCCGAGCGCTACGACATCGACCTGACGGTCACGAACCCCGAGATCGACCCGACGTGGGCGTTCATGACGCTCGACTGGGACGAGAAGATCCGCATGGACTGCTCGAGCCCGAACGCGATGGCATCGGTGCTCGCGCGCAAGGACGAGTTCGACATCCTCACCGGCAACGATGCCGACGCCGACCGTCACGGCATCGTGACGCCCGACGGCGGCCTCATGAACCCGAACCACTTCCTCGCCGTCGCGATCGAGTACCTCTTCACCCACCGCCCCGGATGGCGCGAGGATGCCGCGATCGGCAAGACGCTCGTGTCGTCGTCGATGATCGACCGCGTCGCCGAGTCGCTCGGCAGGCGCCTGTGGGAGGTGCCCGTCGGGTTCAAGTGGTTCGTGCCGGGTCTCGTCGATGGCTCGGTCGGCTTCGGCGGCGAGGAGAGCGCGGGCGCGTCGTTCCTCACCGCGGACGGCGAGGCGTGGACGACCGACAAGGACGGCATCCTGCTGTGCCTGCTCGCATCCGAGATCCGGGCCGTCACGGGCAAGAGCCCGTCGCAGCTGTACGGCGAGCTCACGGAGCGCTTCGGATCACCCGTGTACGAGCGCATCGACGCGCCCGCCTCCCGCGAGCAGAAGGCGCGCCTCGGCAAGCTCACCGGCGACGCCGTGGCCGCGACCGAGCTCGCGGGCGATGCGATCACCGCGAAGCTCGTCGAGGCGCCGGGCAACGGCGCACGCCTCGGTGGCCTGAAGGTCGTCACCGACCGCGCATGGTTCGCTGCGCGCCCCTCCGGCACCGAGGACGTGTACAAGATCTACGCCGAGTCGTTCGTGGGCGTCGACCACCTGCGTCAGGTGCAGGCGGAGGCGAAGGCCATCGTCGACGCGGCGCTCGCCGGCTGACGTCGCCGAGCCTCCGCGCAGATGCGGCCTGAGCGGGCCGCCGAGGGTGCATTCCACTCGATGGCCCGCTCAGGCCGCATCGCGACGGCGTCAGTGCGCCGCGCCCAGCTCGACGAGCACGACGCCTGCCCCGATGAGCAGGATGCCTGCTGCCATGACGACGGTGAGCGGCTCGTGGAACAGCACGCGGCTGAGCACGGCGGTGAGCGCGACGCCGACCGCAGCCCAGATGCCGTAGGCGACGCCGAGCGCCATGCCGAGCGACAACGCGATCGACAGCATGACGAACGCGAGGCCGTAGCCGGCGACGACGGGTGCGTACCAGCGCCGACTCGGGCGTTCGCCCGTCGTCGCCATGCGCAGCGAGAGGGTGGCCGTGACCTCGAGCGCGATCGCCGCGGCGAGCGCGAGCCAGGCCATCAGCGCGTCCTCTCGCTCGCGACGTCGCCTGCGGGTGCGAGCGCAGCGCGGCGGTGCGCGGCCTGCGAGCCGAGCTCGACCAGCAGCACGCCCCCGATGATGAGCGCGATGCCGACACCCATGAGCGGGGTGAACGCCTCGCCGAAGAGCGCCGTCGACAGCGTGGCGGTGAGCGCGACGCCCGCGGCGCCCCAGATGCCGTACGCGACCCCGAGGGGCATGCCGGCGCGCAACGTGGCCCCGAGGCACGCGAACGCGCCCACGTAGCCTGCGACGACGACCGCGGAGAGCGCGGGCGCCTCGAGCGCGCCCTTGAGGGACAGCGACGCCGTGACCTCCATCGCGATCGCGGCTGCCAGCAGCAGCCAGCGGCGCGCGACGGGGCTCACGACGCCCCCGCGAGCAGCTCGTCGACGAGCACCGCGAGCGCGGCGCGCTCGGCGTCGGTGGGTGCGAGGGCGCCGGATGCGGTCGCGAACCAGACGCCGTCGGCGAGCATGCGCACGGCGAGGATGCGGGTGCGCAGGTCGGGCTCGACGTCGTCGAACGCGGCGAAGACGCGGAATCGCTCGCTCCACCGGTCGACGAGGAGGTCGCGCAGGCGAGGATCGGCGAAGGCGACGAGGTCGCTCGCGTCGTGCGCATCCTCCAACGCCCAGCGTGCGTACGCGGTCGCGAGCTCGACGGGCGAGGCGGACGAGGGGTCGGGCAGGCGCACGAGGATCGCGGCCTCGCAGCGTTCGACGACGTGGTCGACGAGGGCGAGCATGAGCGCCTCCTTCGTCGGGAAGTGGTACATGAGGCCGGGCTTCGTGATGCCCGCGGCGCGCGCTGCGGTCTCGAGCGACAGGGCCTCGCCGTCTCGCAGGAGGGCGAGGGATGCGTCGAGCGCGGTGCTGCGTGCGGAGGATCGAGGTGCCATCCCGAACACCATACCTTCCGGTTGGTATGGCAGACCGCACGACCAGCACCGCAAGCCCCGTGCGCTTCGACCCACGACCTGCGAGCCTGCCGGGCATGAGCCGCATCCGCACCGCCCAGGTCGGGATCACCGCCGCCGCGCTCGCACTCGCGTGCGCCTCGTGCGCCTCCCCGGCACCAGAGCAGACGACGGCGCCGACGACGTCCACCGCGCCGAGCGCATCGCCGTCGTCATCCGACGACGCCCCCAGCGCCTCCGCAGTGCCGTACGAGCCGCCGGCCGACGTGCCCGGCGGCCTCGCGCGAGCGGACTTCTCGATCGTCGACGGCGTGCCCACGAATGCCACGACGGCGCTCGGACCGCTCGTGTCCGGGCAGTCGTTCACGGTCGAGGGCCAGTGCGTGGGCGGCGAGAGCGTCGACTTCCTGCTCGCGCGCGCCATCGACGCCGATCCCGACGAGCGCACCCTGGTCGAGGGCACGCTCGAGTGCGATGCGGCCCCCGCGCAGGGATTCTCGTACGCGCTGCCCTACGACGGCCCCGTGCAGCTCACGCTCATCGCAGGCGCCGACACGACCGAGGCGTGGGCCGTGGCCCGCGCGACGTGACCGCCTCGCCTCGCGCGACCCCGCAGCTCGCTACGGCGTGATGCGCACGTCGGGCCCGAGGACGTCGGTGACGAACGCGATGCCCGACTCGACGGTGAGGTCGTTGCGCCACGCCGACCGCGTCAGCGGCTCGGCAGCGTCGACGAGCGGGTACATCTGCAGGTTCACGCGATTCGTGAGCTGGTTCGATGCGAGCTGCTGCGGCGTGAGGTCGAAGTGCATGTACGTGGGGATCGCGCGCGGGTCCTGCACCGTGACGGTTCCGTCCGGGTCGACGACGACGTCGATCTGCGCGATCGCCGCGAGGATGCGGGGGATCTCCATCTGCGTCGACAGCGCATTGCCGACCGAGTAGAAGACGAACGCGCGGGTGCCGTCTGCCCGGTCGATCCACGCTGCGGGCTGCAGCACGTGCGGCCCCGTGCCGACGATGACGTCGGCGCCGAGGTCGGCGAGCCACTGCCCCTGCTCCACCTGCGCCGCATTCTCGTCGAGCGAGTACTCCGTGCCCCAGTGCGTCGACACGATCTGCACGTCGGACTGCGCGACGGCCTGCGCCATGAGCGACTCGACGAGCTCGGTGTCGTCGAGCCGGTTGAGCGCGAAGTCGGCGTGGCCCTCGTTCGACAGCTGCGTGAACGCGAGGAACGCGACGCGCACGCCCTCGACCTCCGCGATCGAGACCGTCTGCTGCTCCTCGGGGCTGCGATTCGCGCCTGCGATGAGCGTCGGCTGCAGCGCATCCCACTGCGCACGGGTGATGTCGATGCCCGGCTGCCCCCAGTCGGCGAGGTGGTTGTTGGCGAGGTTGATCGTGTCGCAGCCCGCCTGCGCCATGCCGCTCGTGAGCGCGGAGGGCGCGTTGAACCGTGGGAAGTACGACAGGCCGAGCTCGTCGCCGGCGCTCGGCACCTCCTGGTCGCAGACGACGAGGTCGGAGTCGGCGTAGCGCGGTTGGATGGCCTGCGCGAACTGCGCGAAGTCGTACGAGCCGCCCGGCATCTGCGCGTCTGCGACGACCGAGTCGTGCGGCAGCCAGTCGCCCATGGCGCTCAGCGTGATCGTCGTCGGCTCGGCCTCGGGCTCGGGCGACGGCGCGGGCGAGGCCGCGTCGGATGCGGAGGGCGGCGCCGACGGGTCGGTGTCGTCGAGCGCGCCCTGGCAGCCTGCGAGGGCGAGGACGGCGACGGCGAGCAGCGCCGCGGACGGCTTCGTGAGGGTGCGCACCCGCTCAGCCTGCCACGGCGCGCGAGCGCAGCGACCTCACTGCTGCGACATGATGGCGATCGCGACGATCACCACGATGACGAGCACCACGACGCCGATCCACGTGCCCGGGCTCTCGGCGTCGCCGTAGCCGTAGCCGGAGTCGCGGTACGGGGAGCCGGAACGGTACCTGCGGCTGCTGCTGCTGCTGCCAGAGCCCCACGACCATCCGCCGCCGCCGCCGCCGCTCGAGCGGCTCGAGGATCCGAACGATCCGCCGCTGGAGCGCCTGCCGCCGAAGGAGCCGGCCGAGCTGCGCCTGCCGCCGAACGACCCGCCCGAGCTACGTGCGCCTGCGCTGCGATTGCCCTTCGCCATGATGCCTCCTGGAGTCGATGGGGTGCTGCGACGCTACCGGCCGCACCTGAGCATCGGCCGGTGCGCGTGGATGCTCATCCGTAGTCGGGGGCCGCCGGAAGGCCGAGGTGCTCCTCGAGCGTCTGCGCGCCCGACTGCGTCATGGCGGTCGCGAGCTCGACGCCCACGTACCGCAGATGCCACGGCTCGTACTCGTAGCCGGTGACGCCCTCGAGGCCGTTCGGGTAGCGCACGACGAAGCCGTGCTGCCAGGCGTTCGCGGCGAGCCACTGCCCGGAGGGCGTGGTCGCGAACGCGACGCTGAGGCGCGCGACGCCCGACGTGCCCACGACGTCGACCGCGAGGCCCGTCTGGTGCTCGCTGTGCCCGGGGCGCGCGCTGGTCGTGTCGGCCTCCGCCTGCCCGTACTGGTCGACGTAGCCCTGGTAGATCGACGACTGCGTCGCGTACGACCGGTACGACGAGAAGACGAAGACCCCCTCGCCGATCGCGGTGCGCTGCGCCTGGTCGAGCGCGACGAGCGCCGCGTCGACCTCGGGTCGCACGAGCTCGTCGCCGTCCTGCGCGATCGACACGGCGACGAGCTGCGGTGCGTAGTCGGCAGGTTGGAGCGGCCGACGCTTGTTCACGATGACCTGCAGGCTCGCACCGGAGTCGATGTCGTACGAGGGCGCGGGCGGCGCGGTCTCCGTCGGGCTCGGCGTGGGCGTCGGGCTGGGGGTCGCGCTGGGCGAGGGCGTCGGGGTCGGCTCGGGGTCGGCGCTCGGGCTCGGCGACGGCTCTGGATCGGCGGTGCACGCCGTGAGGGCCAGCACGGCGGCGGCGGTCAGCGCGGCACGGCGCGAGTAGAGAGGCACCGCTCCACCCTACGGTCGACAAAAGTTGCAGTCTCTGCAATAATCGTCCTCTGCGGTCGCAGCGTCGAGACCAGCACGCCGCACCTCCCCACGTCCCTGGAGACACGAATGTCCTCACCCCGCACGTCCGCCGCTTCGAAGGCGGATGCGATCGCAGCCGCAGGCGGCATGACCCGCCGCGAGATCAACCTCGTCATCCTCGGCCTCATGGCCGCCATGTTCCTGTCGTCGCTGTCGCAGACCGTCGTCGGCACCGCGATGCGCACCATCGCAGACGACCTGCACGGCCTCAGCCTGCAGGCGTGGGTGACCACGGCGTTCCTCATCGTCTCGACCGTCACGACCCCGATCTACGGCAAGCTCTCCGACCTGTTCGGCCGCCGCCCGCTGTTCCTCATCGCGATCGTGCTGTTCCTCATCGGTTCCGTCGCATCGTCGTTCGCGACCGACATGGTGCAGCTCGCAGGCTTCCGCGCGCTCCAGGGCCTCGGTGCCGGTGGCCTCATGTCGCTGCCGCTGACGATCATGGGCGACATCCTCGCGCCCCGCGAACGCGCCAAGTACCAGGGCTACTTCCTCGCGGTCTTCGGCGTCTCGAGCCTCCTCGGCCCGCTCGTCGGCGGCGTCTTCGCAGGTGCCGACACGCTGCTGGGCATCGAGGGATGGCGCTGGGTGTTCCTCTTCAACATCCCCGTCGGCATCGTCGCCCTGTTCATGGTCTTCCGCTTCCTGCACATCCCCGTGCTGCACCGCCGCGTGCGCATCGACTGGTGGGGCGCTGCCGCGCTCGTGATGGGCGTCGTGCCGCTGCTGCTCGTCGCCGAGCAGGGCCGCACGTGGGGCTGGGACTCGCCGCTGTCGATCGCCTGCTTCATCGTCGGCGCCATCGGCATCGCGCTGTTCATCCTCATCGAGTCGCGCATGGGCGACGACGCGCTCATCCCGCTGTCGCTGTTCCGCTCCGCGACGTTCTCGATGGCGACCGGCATCGGCGTGCTCGTCGGCTTCGGCATGTTCGCCGGCATGATGATGATCCCGTTCGTGCTGCAGATCGTGCACGGCATGAACCCCACGGAGGCCGGCCTCGCGACGCTGCCGATGATCGTCGGCCTCATGATCGCCTCGATCGGCTCCGGCCAGATCATCGCCCGCACCGGCCGCTACCGCATCTTCCCCATCATCGGCACCGCGCTCATGGCTGTCGGCTACGGCGTGCTCGCGCTGCAGCAGTACGACAGCCCGCTGTGGATGCTGCTGGGCGGCCAGCTCATCCTCGGCCTCGGCCTCGGCCAGCTCATGCAGACGCTCACGATCGCGTCGCAGAACTCGGTGCAGCCGAAGGACATGGGCGTCGCCACGGCGGGAGCGACCTTCTTCCGCCAGCTCGGCGGCACCGTCGGCGTCGCCGTGGTCTTCTCGGTGCTGTTCTCGCGCGTCGTCGACACCATGGCTGCGTCGTTCCAGCGCCCCGATCTGCTCGCCGACCTGCAGGCGGCGACGCAAGACCCGACGGTGCTCGCAGATCCGGCGAACGCGCGCATCCTCGAGGTGCTGCAGGACCCGTCGGGCATCGGCACGGCCCTCAACGACGACTCGTCGTTCCTGAACGGCGCCGACCCGCGCCTCGCCGCCCCCTTCCTCGACGGCTTCGCGACCGCGACCTCGACGGTGTTCGTCATCGGCATGGTCGTCGTGCTCGTCGCCTTCGTGCTCTCGCTGTTCTTCCGCACCCCGCCGCTGCGTCAGCGCTCGGCGATGGAGGAGTCCTTCGCCGAGAAGGCGGAGCTCGAGCAGCTGGCGTCCGAGCAGACCGCGACCGGCTCGATCGCCGTGCCCGTCGTCGCGGCCCCCGAGCGCGACGCCGATGGCTCGCGCACCGCGGTCGGTCCCGCCGCGCCCGCTCGACGGGAGGAGTAGGCGACGCCGGCCGCTGCGGGGCGGACGAGCGTTCGCCTCCGCTGCGGTGCCGTGCGAACCGGGTGACGGCGCCTGTGGACAACCGTGCCTCCGTGCTGCCGGAGAGTAGCCTGGATGCATGCGTGATGGTGATGGGGCTGAGACCTCCCGGCGTCGGCGACCGCGCATCCCCGCCCCCGTGGCGAGGCAGCGCATGCTCGACGCCGGGGTCGCGCTCGTCGAGCGAGACGGGCTGACGGTCGGCTTCGGCCACCTTCCCCTCGAGGAGATCATCGCCGAGGCGGGCGTCTCGCGCGCGAGCGCCTACCGGCAGTGGGGGTCGCACGAGTCGTACGTCGCCGACCTCGTCACCGAGGTGTTCCGCCGCCCGCAGTTCAGCCTCGGCTTCTCGCCGACGACGACGGCGTCGATCACGGCCGGCCTGCGCGACCACGCCTCGCTGCTCGAGACGGCGGAGGGCAGGCACGCGGTGATGCTCGACCTCGTCCGCGTCGCCGCCGAGCAGAACTTCCGCGACCTCATGGCCTCGACGCAGTGGCGATCGTACGAGTCGCTGTACGTCGCCGCCGCGAGCCCGGGCGACCCCGCGAACGCGGCGACGCTCGAGTCGGTCGCACGAACGGTCGAGCGCCACTTCATCGACACGAACGCCGGCTTCTACCAGGGCCTGCTCGGCATGCTGTCCATGCGCGCGCGTCCACCGCACACAGCACGCTCGATCGCGGTGGCGACGCACCTCGTCGTGTCCGGCATCGGGCACCGCATCCGCGTCGAGCCGGAGTTCGCGGAGCTGTACGTCGACGGGCCGGCGCTCGGCGGCGGCACGACGCCGTGGCACTTCGTCGCGCACCTGACGCGCCACGCGATCGAGCCGCTCGTCGAGGACGCGTCGGCCGAGTAGCGCGTTCGCGCGCTCGCGGCACGTGCGCTGGCGTCACGACGCCGAGCGCGCATGCGACAGGCCCGCTGCCGTCGGCAGCGGGCCTGTCGCGTGCGCGCTCAGTAGCCCGAGTGCGAGACCTCCGCGGCCGCGACCTCGATGCCGAAGTCGACCGCCTGCTGCACGATCTTCTGCGCGCGCGCCAGGCGGGGCAGGTCGGAGCCGTCGGTGATCTTGCCGCCCGAGGCCTCGAACGCGGCGATGAAGCCGTGCGCCCATGCGACGTCGTCGGCGGCGGGGCTCAGGCCCTCGTTGATCGTCGCCGCATGCGTGTGGTTGAGGCACAGCTTGCCCGACATGCCCATCTCCTTCGCGTGGTGCGTGCCGGCCGGCAGCTTCGCGAGGTCGAGCGTGGGGCCGTCGATGGGCGCGGGCAGGCGGGCCGCCCGCGAGGCGATGACGAGCTGCGAACGGGCGTAGGCGAGGGCCAGCGGGTCCTCGCCCGTGGCGGTGTCGCGCTTGAAGTCGCCCGTGCCGAACGCGATGCGGAACGTCGAGGGGGCGCTGGCGATGCGCTCGACCTGCTGCACGCCGCGCGCCGTCTCGACGAGCGCGAGGATGCGCACGCCGTCTGGCAGGCGGTCGGCGGTGTCGTCGACATGGCTCGACGACTCCGACTTCGCGAGCATGACGCCCTCGAGGCCCTCTGCCTTCTTCAGCGCGGCGCAGTCGTCGCTCCAGAAGTCGCTCGACGCGTCGTTGATGCGCACCCACGCGCGGTGCCCCGAGTTCAGCCAGGCGAGCGTGTCCTTGCGCGCCTGCTTCTTGTCGTTCGCGGCGACCGCGTCCTCCATGTCGATGATGATCGCGTCGGCATCGGAGGCCTGTGCGATCTCGAAGAGATCGGGCTGGGATGCCGGCACGAGCAGCCAGGAACGGGCGATCTGGGCAGAGACAGGGCGTCGGCTCACGATGCTCGAGCCTACCGAGCGCACCGACGGGTGCGCACGTTGCGGTCGTATCGGTCGCAGCGCACGGCGGTCGTGCGCACGGCGGCACGTCGGGGGCGTCGATAGCGTGGAGCCATGATCGTCGTCGCCGCGGTGCTCGGCCTGCTCGTGCTGTCGCTCGGCACCGCGGTGCTCGTCGCCGGGGTGCGGCGCAGGCGCGGCGGCACGGTCGCGACGGGTGCGCTCGGCATCGCGCTCGGGCTCGCGGTGCTCGTGCCGGCCGCGCTCGTGGGCACGGGACTGCTCGTCGACCGCTAACCCTCGGGCGGACGACCGCCAGACGCCGAGCACCGCACACCCCGCATAAGGCCACCATCCAGCGCGGCATGCTCCACTCGCAGCATGCGACGACTCCTCCCGGCGCTCGCGCTCGCCACCGTCCTGGCCGTCAGCCTCGGCGGATGCGTCACGCAGCCGACGCCCGCTCCCTCACCGTCGGCGTCGGCGCAGCCCGTCGACTCCCCCGCCCCGTCCACGGCACCGACGACGCTCGAGGAGCTCGCGACCGCGCTCGCCGCCGAGGGGCTCGTCGACGGCGCGCTGCTCAGCATGGTCGACGCGTCGAGCACGACGGACGAGTCGCTCTACCTCGGGCTGAGCTGGACCGATGCGATCCCGCCTGCCGAGCAGCTCGACATCCTCGGCCAGGTGCAGCAGCGCATCGACCTCATCGTCGACGACCGCCCGTTGACGACGCGCATCGTGCTGGAGACTGTGCGACCGGACGGCCAGAGCGCGTCCGTGGAGGCGACGCTCGACCCCGGAAGGGACGCACTGGCTGAGCTGCTCGAGATCGTGCAGACCACGCCGTGCGACGAGGCTCTCGTCATTCGCGCGGACGACTACTGGTTCGACGACGAGGTCGACGGCGAGCTCGTCGAGCTCGACCAGACCCTCGCGCGACTCTCCTGCACGGTCGACGGCGACGGCGTCGACCTCGCCTCCGCCTACGACGAGATCACGGCCATCCAGGTGGAGTCCCCCATCGTGGACCGGACCGAGTGGACGGCGAACACGGGCACCGACGCCTTCGAGCTGGATCTTCGCGCGCAGCCGGTGGAGGGGCGGCAGCAGCTGTTCGTCGACCTCATGACGATCGCGATCGCCGCTGGCGCGGAGGATCTGCGGATCGAGGACTACGGTGACCGCGTCGACATCGGCGGCGTCGCCGACGCCGCGTTCCTGGCGACGTGCCAGACGCTCTACGACACGATGGTCGCCGCCGGCGTCGAACGCCGCACCATCGCGTTCTCCACCCCGTCCAACGCATCGGCGTTCGACGTCTGCTTCCTGCAGCCGTAGCGCGCGCGGGCTCCTGCGACCTACTGCGGGTCGCGCCCCCGCAGGCGGTCGATCTCGCGTCGGTCGCGCTTCGTGGGCCTGCCCGCACCCCGGTCGCGGATGGGCACCATCTGCGCCTCCATCGGCGAGGGCCGCGGCGGCGTGAGGTCGTCATAGGCCTTCGCGGCGATCTCCGCGCCGACGCGCTTCACGAGCAGCTCGCGCACGACGAGGATGCGGTCGAATCCGTGCAGCCGCACGCGCACCTCGTCGCCCACCTTCACCGCCTGCGCCGCCTTCGCGGGCTGACCGTTCACACGCACGTGGCCCGCACGGCACGCAGCGGTGCCCGCCGAGCGCGTCTTCACGCAGCGCACGGCCCACACCCACACGTCGACACGCACGGAGCCGCTCACGTGCCCACGACCTCCAGCACGGCCGCGCCGTACCGCTCGAGCTTCGCATCGCCGACGCCCGAGACGCCGCGCAGCGCACCCTCGTCGCCTGGCCTCGTGGCTGCGATGCCCGCGAGAGTCGCATCCGAGAACACGACGTAGGCCGGCACGCCCTGCTCCTTCGCGACCTCGCTGCGCCACGCCCGGAGCCGCTGGTACAGCTCCTGCTGCGCATCGTCGAGCGCGATGGGCGCGGCCTTCGCCTTCGCCGACCGCCGCACGCGCTCCTGCTCGCGGCGCAGCCGCACCTCGCGGCGCCCGCCGAGCACCTCGCCCGCAGCGTCGGTGATCGCGAGCACGCCGTACTCCCCCTGCACCTGCAGCAGCCCCTGCGCGAGCAGCTGGCGAACCACGCCTCGCCACTCCTGCTCGCTCAGCTCGCCGCCGATGCCGTACGTCGACAGCCGGTCGTGCCCGAGTCGTCGGATGCGCTCGGTGTCCTTGCCCAGCAGGATGTCGACGAGGTGCCCTGCACCGTACTGCTGACGGTGCTCGCGCTGCAGGCGCACGATCGTCGAGAGCAGCTTCTGCGCCGGCACGGTGCCATCGAGCGTCTCCGGCGGCGCGATGCACGTGTCGCAGTTGCCGCACGCCTCGCTCGGCTGCCCGAAGTAGCCCAGCAGCTGCACGCGGCGGCACTGCACCGTCTCGCAGAGGGCGAGCATCGCGTCGAGATGCAGCGTCTGCACGCGCTTGCGCTGCCGGTCGCCATCGCCGTCATCGATCATGCGGCGCTGCTGCACGACATCCTGCAGCCCGTACGCGAGCCACGCCGTCGACGGCTGACCGTCGCGCCCGGCGCGGCCCGTCTCCTGGTAGTAGCCCTCGACCGACTTCGGCAGGTCCATGTGCGCGACGAAGCGCACGTCGGGCTTGTCGATGCCCATGCCGAACGCGATCGTCGCGCACATCACGACGCCGTCCTCGCGCAGGAACCGCGACTGGTTGCGTGCACGCGTGCCCGCGTCGAGACCCGCGTGGTACGGCAGCGCCTCGACGCCGTTCGCCGCGAGCCACGTCGCCGTCTGCTCCACCGACTTGCGCGAGAGGCAGTAGACGATGCCCGCGTCGCCAGGGTGCTCGTCGCGGATGATGCGCAGCAGCTGGCCGCGCGCATCCTGCTTCGGCGCGATGCGGTACTGGATGTTCGGGCGGTCGAAGCTCGACACGAACACGCGAGCGTGCTGCAGGTCGAGCCGCTCGGCGATCTCGGCGCGCGTCTCGACGGTCGCCGTCGCGGTGAGGGCGATGCGCGGGATCGTCGGCCACCGCTCGTGCAGGATCGACAGCTGCAGGTAGTCGGGCCGGAAGTCGTGGCCCCACTGGCTCACGCAATGGGCCTCGTCGATCGCGAAGAGCGCGATGGAGGCGCGGTCGAGCAGGTCGCCGACGACCGGCAGCCGCTCGGGCGCGAGGTAGAGCATGTCGAGCTCGCCGGCGAGCAGGTCGCGCTCGACGGCACGACGCTCGTCGATCGACTGGGTGGAGTTGAGGTACGCCGCGCGCACGCCCAGCTGCAGCAGGGCGTCGACCTGGTCGTGCATGAGGGCGATGAGCGGGCTCACCACGACGCCCGTGCCCTCGCGCACGAGCGACGGCACCTGGTAGCAGAGGCTCTTGCCGCCGCCGGTGGGCATGAGCACGATCGCGTCCTGCCCGGCGACGACCGCGTCGATGATCTCGGACTGCTGGTCGCGGAAGGCGTCGTAGCCCCACACGTGCTGCAGCGCGTCGAGCGGCGTCGCCGGCCGCGGTCGCGGAGGAGCGGCGGCTGCGACAGGCGCGGCAGCCTGCGCGGCGACGGATGCGGGCACGCCCGCGGGCGCGCCGAACGGGTCGTCGGGCGGCAGCCAGCCGTCGTCCTCCGGCGGCGCCCACTCGTCCGGCGGCACCCAGTCGTCCTGAGGTCCCCACTGCGCATCGCTCATCGCACCCAGCCTACGAGCCGCACCCCACTCCCGTGCCGCTCGTGGACGTCCGTTCGCGCAGCGCGCTGTTCGGGACGCGCGCAGCACGTGGGCGCGCGCCGAGCATCAGCGTCGGTCGCGCTCGGCAGCCTCCGTGAGGAAGGCGCCGAGCGCGGCGACGTCGTCGGGGCCACCGAGCTCGCGCTGCGCGAGCCAGATGGCGATGGTGCCGCTCGGCAGCGCGTACGCCGCGGTGCCGGTGCCACCGACCCAGCCGAAGCGGCCAGGCACCGTCCACGGCTCGCGCGCGACGACGTCGACGCCGCCGCCGATGCCCCACGCCTGACCGTCGAGGAACACGTTGCCGGGCTCCGCCGTCGCATGCGGCGTGCGCATCGCCGCGATCGACGACGCCGCGAGCACGCGCTCGCCGGCGGGCCCGCGTCCCTCGGCGACGATCATCCGCCACAGTCGCAGCAGGTCGTCGAGCGTCGACACGAGCCCGCCGCCGGCGGAGTCGAACGCCGGCGGCTCGGCGTGGAGTCGCTGCGGCGACTCGACCTCGACCGGCACGCCGTCGTCGAACCGGTACGTCGTCGCCGCGCGTGCGACCTGGTCGGCTCGCAGCCGGAAGCCCGTGTCGTGCATGCCGAGCGGGGCGAGCAGCTCCTCCTCGACGACCTCGGCCAGCGGCGCCTCCGCCGCCCGTGCCAGCAGCACGCCCAGCAGATCCATGCCCGCGTCGTACGTCCATCCGTCACCGGGCTGGTGCGCGAGGGGCAACGCGCCGAGCCTGCGCATCCACTCGTCGGCGTCGGGCTTCGCCCGCGCGTCGGGCCCCTGCCCCAGGCGCTCGCCGTAGGCGGCGAAGAGCTCGGCCCCCATGTCGCCGACGAGTCCGACGCCTGCAGTGCACGTCAGCACGTGCTGCACCGTGATGGGCCTTGCGAGCGGCTCGACGTCGCCGAGCGTCGACGTCGGGGTGCGCAGCACGGCGACGCTCGCGAGCTCGGGCATCCAGCGCGCGACCTCGTCGGAGGGATCGAGCACCCCGCGTTCGACGAGTCGCATCGCCGTCGCCGCGACGATCGTCTTCGTGAGCGACGCGATGCGGAAGACGACGTCGCGCGTCATCGGCGCACCGCCGACGCTCCGCAGACCCGCGACGGCGACGTCCTCGTCGTCGCCGCGCACGACCGCGGCGACGACGCCTGGCGTGCCGAGCGCGAGCGCGGAGTCCGTCAGCTGCTGCAGCGTCGCCATGCCAGAGAGGCTACGGCCGACGCGGCCGGTGCGGGAAGGGGCGTCGCCGACTCAGCGCCCCCGACGTCCCAGCCACTCCTCGAACGGCACCGTGCCGACCTGGCCATCCGAGGGCAGGAGGTTGCGGCCCTCGCGGAAGAACGTCAGCAGCGACGGCGGGAACGGCCCGTTCACGATGAGCCCGCGCGCATGCGTCGCCTGCTGCCACGCCCGCGCGAGGTCGCGAGAGACGCGCACGCGCGGACCGCCGATCTCGGCGAACGACGCGCCTGAGGGCTCGACGGCCTCCTGCGCCACGAGCCCGGCGACCTCGTCGGGGTCGACGGTCTGGAAGCGTGCTCCCAGGAACACGGGGATGACACCGAGCGGCCTCGCCTGCTCGAAGAACGTCACGGGGAAGTCGTGGAACTGCGTCGCGCGCACGACGCATGCATCGAGGCGCGACGCGAGGTAGCGCTGCTCCTGGTCGACCTTGCGCTGGTGGTACTGGAACGTCGAGTGCTCGGCGCCGACGATCGACAGCACCACGGCGCGCTCCACGCCGGCCGCCTCGGCAGCGGCGATGAGATGACGGGCGCCGAGGGTGAAGATGCGGGTGTCGAGCGGGTTGGCGGCGTTCGTGCAGTCGACGAGCGCATCGACGTCGTCGAGGGACGACTCGAGGCCGTCACCCGTGAGCAGGTCGGCCTTCGCCCCAGGCGCGCCATGCACGTCTCGGCCGCTGCGCGACACCGCGACCACGTCGTGGCCGAGCCGCTGGAGGTGCGCGACGACCCGCGCGCCCGCGTTGCCCGTGCCTCCGAAGACTGCGATGCGCATGGCGTCCACGGTACGCCGCGCCGTCGCACGGTTCCAGGCCGCGGCGGCGCGTCGCGCACACGCATGGTCGATGCCTAGGCTCGCGCCCAGGACGGCGGAACGACGAAGGGCCCCGGCATCGCTGCCGGGGCCCATCGCTCACTGCTCCTGAGCAAGCGAAAGGGGCCCCAGCATCATGGCTGGGGCCCCTTTCGAAAAGAAGTCCGGCGGTGTCCTACTCTCCCACAGGG